>CALMAP010000388.1:0-1538 GCA_937859825.1 uncultured Terriglobus sp.
GTGTTGCTGGTGTTGTTGCTTGGTGGTGCCGCACGTTCGATGGAACTGACCTCACTTACCACAATGGGCTTTGCCGATCTGCCACCGGAACTTGCAGGCTCGGGGACGACCCTGGCAACCATGGTGCAGCAGATGACGGTAAGTCTCGGTATTGCAGTGGCGGCGCTTACACTGCATTTCTCCGCGTCGGGAAATGCAAATGGACGGTTGAGCCAGGCCGATTTTCGTGTGACGTTTTGCATTATGGCGACACTGGCCGCTGCCAGTGTCGTTACCTTCGCCTCCTTGCCGCAGGATGCAGGCAGTGCGGTCAGTGGGGCAGTTGTTCCTCGGGAGCAACGGAAGACCGCTTAACCAGGATGTGTTTCTAGATCAAAACTCTTAAAGCATCAGGTAAATCGCAAGCGTGCCGGACTACCCTATCCGGCCTGGCGGCCAGCATCGCGCTTCGGGCGTAGCCGTACTCACACCCTATACTTCGGGTACCGGCTGCTCGTGCGGTCCGGACGTCCACGTCGGAATCACCCACCAGTACGGTTTGCCTGGCCGTGACCTTCAAGAATTTCGTTGCGGCCTCAGCAATTAAGTACAAGAGACCTTCGGGATTGGGCTTCTTGGTCGCAAAACTGTCTCCGCCATAGTTCGCGAACAGGTACGGCGTGATGCCGAGGGCATCGCAGATGCGCCTCGATGGGCCAACCGGCTTATTGGTAAGAACCGCCATAGGAAGATGTGGTGCATGCTCACGGATCTTCTGCAGCGACTCAAGTACGCCGGGATACACCCGTGTGTGGTCAAGCAGGTGTTCCCGGTAGAACTGAAGGAAATAGGCAAGCGCGTCTGCTGCCAGAACTTCATCAACTCCGCCAGTGGCTTCAAGAGAGCGTCGGATGAGCGTGGCAGCACCGTCCCCGATGTAGGCACCAATCTGCGCTAGAGGGAGGACGGACCGCCCACAGGACCGGAGGGCAGCGTTTACCGCTTCTGCCAGGTCCGCTTCTGAATCCACCAGCGTTCCGTCCAGATCGAAGATAATCAGAGCTGCGTGCCCATTCGTCTCAGGCATATTTTCGCAGCATGCCGAGTACCTTGCCCTGGATCATTACGCGATCGGCAGGCGCGAAGATCGGGGCCATTTCGCTGTTTGAGGGCTGCAGCCGCACCACGGCACCTTCTTTGTAGAACCGCTTCAGCGTGGCGTCTACACCGTCGACCAGCGCAACGACGATTTCACCCTCTTTGGCCGTATTGGTACGTTCCACAAGCACGTAGTCGCCGTTCACGATGTGCTCGTCCCGCATGGAATCTCCACGGACCTCCAGAGCGAAGACCTCTTTGCCTCCAATGATTTCGGAGAGAGAAATGGTTTCCGCCGTTTCGACAGCCTCCACAGGCTGGCCGGCGGCAATGCGACCCATCAGCGGCAGCCTGTCTATATTGCGGCGGGTTGGCTTCTGTGCAAGAACATCGATGGAGCGGCTGCGGTTATGCTCCCGCTGCAACATGCCTTTGTTGTGCAGGTTGGTAATGTGCTTGTG
>CALMAP010000388.1:1548-4046 GCA_937859825.1 uncultured Terriglobus sp.
AGGGAGTTCAGGCCAAGCCCGGCAGCGATCTCTTCGTAAGAGGGAGAATACCCCTTGCGCTGGGTAAAACCTGAAAGGAAGTCCATCACCTCTTTTTGCCGCCGCGTGATTGCCATGCGCGGATTATAGCGAATAAAAGGCGAACCGAAAATCGTCAGCAAAGACGTGCCCGGCTTGATTCCTACAGATTCCCATTTTGGTTCGGTTGGGATTTCCACAGATGCCGGAACCAGTCACAGTACACCCAATGGTCTGTCACATTGAGATTCTCACACGCGACCGATCACGATAGAAGACGCGGTGACGCAATATCGGTAGTACTTCGCTCACGGGTCCCTAACCGAAATGATTGGGGAAAAACAGGATGCAGGTTTTAATTGTCGAGGATGATGCAGCGCTGTCGTTGTTTCTTAGAAAGGGGTTAGAACTCGAAGGGCATACCGCAGTATGTGTTGACAACGGGGACGCGGCGCTTGAAGTAGCGCATCGTGACTCCCCTGACCTTATTATTCTGGATTTGAACCTGCCGCGGCGTGACGGGGTTGAGGTTCTCCAGGAGGTTCGGGCAAACTCCCTGAACTCGTCGGTGCTGGTGCTTACCGGGCGCGGAGCAGTGGAAGACAAGATCTCCTGCCTGGACATGGGAGCAGATGACTACCTGCTCAAACCATTCAGTTTCTACGAGATGCTGGCCCGCTGCCGCGCACTTGCGCGCAGGCGCCACCGCGAACCAACATCCAGCGTGGTACAGCACGGCATCCTGCAGCTTGACCGCATGACCCGTCTCGTAACCCTTGCTGGTTCCGAGGTCGAACTGACCGGCAAGGAATTCGCGCTGCTGGACTACCTGCTGCAGAACCGCGGTCGTGCCGTCAGCCGTCCGGAACTGCTGAGCAACGTCTGGAAGATGTCTCCTGACGCGGGCACTAACGTGGTGGATGTGTACGTGAACTATCTGCGGCGCAAGCTGCAGAATGGCGACACCCCAGACCTGATTGAAACCGTGCGTGGTGAAGGCTATCGCATTCGGCCGATTTCGATTACAGACGCGCCGTTGAAGAAAGCTTCCGCAATCGCATCTGGCAACGGACCCTCTACCTTCGCAGGTGCAGCATGAGATCCAGTGCTTATCCGGAAGAGACCTGCTACCACGAACGTGAGCTTCTGCTTTCACTCAGCACAGCGCTTCACGACATGAGCCAGCCGCTCACGTCCGTTGTCTTTGCGATTGAGTTGAGCGGTCTGGATGATAACGACGAATCGCGGCGGATGATGCTCTCATCCGCGCGAACGGAGTGCAATCGCGTGCTGGAACAGGTTGCGCACATGCGTGTGATTTGCGAAGAACTGTTGCAGCACGCCAACGCTGCGCAGGAGGTTGCGTGATGGCGACATCTCCCATGCGAACGTTTTTCCACCCAGGATCGGTACCGCCTATGCGTTCTCAAAGTTCCAGCACGGTACTCGTGGTCAGCAGCGACGGCAGTCTTCGGCAGAGCCTGAAGCAGCAGCTACAAGCCATGCGCTGGACGGTTCTCGAGTCCTCCGGTGGCGCCGAGGCCCTGATGCAGATGGACGAGACGGTACCCGCTGCCGTAATGCTGGACGGCTGGTTGCCGGATCTGGAGGCAAGTGAGTTTGCCCGCCAGCTCCGGCGTCTTCATCCGAATGTGGACTTGTTGCACCTGGATGGAACGCCCGCCGCAGGCGCACCACGCTGCGCTAGAAGGCACGAGCTTTTGCACGCGCTCCGTGAGGTGCAGGAACATAGTTCCGTAGACACGCCTGCCTGGACGCAGGCACCGCCAGCCGCCGTCCTCGCGGAAGCTGTTCCGCAAGTTACAACATTTGAGCAGCCGAGGACGGTGAAGGCGATCCGCGCTGGGCGTCCTACTGAGCCAGTGTTTGCCCTGCCAGAGATGGTGGGCGACACCGAGCAGATGCGCGAGCTTGCCCGCATGATCAAGCTGGTCGCGACGCGGTCGACCACAGTCCTGATCGAAGGCGAGACCGGGGCCGGCAAAGAACTCGTTGCGAAAGCTGTCCATCGGCTGAGCGACCGTGCCGGCAAACCATTCGTCGTGCTGAACTGCGCCGCCATTCCCGAGCAACTGCTTGAGGCGGAGCTTTTCGGTCACACCCGTGGTGCCTTCACCGGTGCGGTAACTTCGCGCACGGGCCGCATCGAAGCCGCGCATGGGGGCACGTTGTTTCTAGACGAAATCGGCGAAATGCCGCTGCCGCTGCAGGCCAAGATGCTGCGCTTTCTGGAGTGCGGAGAACTGCAGCGGATTGGCGACAACGACATCTCTCGTGTCGACGTGCGTATCGTGGCTGCGACCCATCAGCCGCTGGAGCAGCGGTCAGCGGAAGGGACTTTTCGGCTGGACCTGTTCCATCGCCTTGCGGTCTTTCCGGTGCACGTGCCCTCCCTGAGGCAAAGGCCGGAAGATCTGCCCATGCTGGTGACCTACCTGCTTCGCCGCATGGGTGAGAAG
>CALMAP010000389.1 GCA_937859825.1 uncultured Terriglobus sp.
GCCGAGAAGGCAGCGTCCCATACCGAGGGAGTCAAGAAGGTGGTCGACCAGCTTTCGGTTAGTACAACGGCTGCCACCAGCATGCAAAGAACCACGCCGCAATCCGATCCCAACTACGATCCTGCATCCCAGAATGTACTCCCAGGGTCGCAGGCCGATGCGGATGCTGCCGTTAGCAACGGTGCGCCAGCCAATCAGAATGCGCAACCGGGGTATCCACAACAGCCCGCGTATCCGCGGCAGCAACAGCCGGTGTACCAGCAGCCATCCATGCAGGGCCAAAGCAATTACCCCAACCCATATCCGCAACAGGGTGGCTACACGGCGCAGAGTCAGAACGGCTACCCACAACAGCAGTATCCGCAGCAGGGCTATCCGCAGCAGGGCTATCCCCAGCAACAGCAAGGGGAGTATCCGCTGCCTCCTGTACCCGGCAATGGAGGCTACAGTTCCGGCCAGCCTGCGCCGCGTATCTACCGGCGCGACTATGAGAGGCAGCAGGCTCAAGGAAATGCGTCCTACGGGATTCCGCAGGGTCAGCCAGGTGGTCAGCAGGTGACCCTGGCGCCGGGAGTGGTGCTGCCTGTACGCATCACACGATGGCTCTCCAGTGGAGATGCCGCTCCCGGTTCGACCTTCACGGCGGTTGTCGAGAACGACATTCTGGCAAACGGCCTGATTGCGATTCCTCGCGGAGCCGAGGTGCAGGGCGTCGTAATCGATGCGAAAGGTGCAGGCGCTCTGAAGGGACGCGGTTCGCTGACGCTGCAGTTGAACTCACTCCAACTTGCCGGGCGAGTCGTTCCGCTGCAGAGTGATGTGTTCACCGTGACCGGACATGACAAGGCGGCACAATCCGTGAACTCCACAATTGGCGGGGCGGCCCTGGGAGCGATCATCGGTGCGGTCGCTGGTGGCGGGACGGGTGCGGCAATCGGTGCAGGCGTGGGCGGCGCAGCGGGTCTGGGCGTCTCGGCAGCCTCAGGTGGTGGCAACGCACACCTGCCCGCCGAGTCGCTGCTGCAGTTCCGGCTGACTGCTCCGACGACCCTGATCACGGCTTCCGAGGCGGAGATGCAGCGTCTGGGAAATTACGCTGGACCGGAAGGCTCGCGACGGCCTGTCCCTCGTGGTCCGGGCTACTATCCCTACGCTGCACCGTACCCAGGATATTACCGTGGCTACTATGCATATTAACTTTATATGACAGCATCGACATATGGCCCTCCAGCCTGGAGGGCCATGTTCATTTCCGACGGAACGCGTAAGTTGCCTTCCGCATCCAACTGCAACGATGAGCAGCACAGGTCGCGCAGTACTCACAAGTCGTGTAGCTTCCAAGTCGCGCATGAAGCATAGAACAAAGCCAACTACCCTTAATGCAGAAGATTCAGAGGTCATTACCGATCCCGCAGGCTTCGCTCGCGCAGCCGGTTTGCGGTACGTAACAGATCATCGCCCTGGAATTTCTCGCAAAAAGTTCCGTGACAAGTTCCGTTATTTCAACCCGGACGGTTCCGTGATGAGGGACACGACCGTACTTGCGCGAATCAAGTCGCTGGTCATTCCCCCGGCCTGGCAGGACGTTTGGATTTGCAAAGAAGCGAATGGACACCTGCAGGCTACCGGTCGCGATGCGCGCGGGCGTAAGCAGAGTCGCTACCACCCGCACTGGCGTGAGGTGCGCGACCAGAACAAGTATGAGCGCATGACGCACTTTGCGGAAGCTCTCCCCGGTATCAGGGATCGTGTTCACCACGATCTTCAGCTCCACGGCCTGCCTCGGCGAAAGGTGCTGGCTACCATCGTGAGCCTGATGGAGTCCACCCATATCCGCGTTGGCAATGTTGAGTACGCGCGCGAGAACCACAGCTACGGCCTGACGACCATGCACAACGAGCATGTGGATATTCACGGAGCGGAGATCACGTTTTCTTTTCAGGGGAAGAGTCGTGTTCACCACACGATTCATCTGCATGACCGCAGACTCTCCCGCATCATCAGGCAGTGTGAGGAGATTCCAGGGCACGAACTTTTCCAGTATCTCGATCATGAAGGCAATCACCATGTGATTGACTCGACTGACGTGAACGAATATCTGCGCGAAATCACAGGCCAGCACTTCACCGCGAAAGACTTCCGTACCTGGGCAGGCACCGTTCTGGCAGCAAAGATGCTCCACGAATTTGAGCCGTTCCGGAACGCATCGGAGGCGAAAAAGAACATCGTCGAAGCGATCAAGAAAGTCTCGGCGGAGCTTGGAAATACGCCGTCTGTCTGCCGAAAATGCTACATTCACCCCGCCGTTCTGGAGTCCTATATGGGTGGCATGAGCAAGGAAGAGGCCAAGGAAAAGATCGACGAGGTGATCGCCCATCCTTCAAAGCTTCACCTCGGATTGCGTGAAGAGGAGCGTGCTCTTGTGGGTCTGCTGCAGCAGAGGATGCTGTTGGAAGCAGCAGCGTAGCGGGCTGAACGGACCGCTGCTCTATACTATGCGGAGCGCTTGGTGCCGCGGTTTACCGCGCGTACCTGCCTGTACGCGGCGCCTTTGTGCCGCAGGTACCGGCTTCGCGACTCATCTTCGGCAAAGGGCCTTCGCAACCTTCCCATGATTCGTTTTCTGCAGAGTGACAATCGCCTGACCAAGGCGATTTTTGGTGTGGTTATTGGCGCGGCCATTCTGGCCATGGTCGTCACCTTCGTTCCTGGAATCTACGACGGTATTTCCGGTGCGCCGCAGGGCGTCTACGCTACGGTTCGCAATCCAGGGTTTCTGGGCCGTTTCTTTGGAGAGACAACTTCCATAAAAAGTACGGAAGTCAACGGATTGGCGAGCTCGCTTGCGCAACGCCAAGGCTATCCCGCACAGTTTGCATCGTTCCTCGCGCCACAGGCACAGCAGATACTGCTCGCGGGTGCGATCGAGCAGAGAGAAGCAAAACGCTTCGGACTCGTTGCTGCCGATAGTGATGTCTCCAATGAACTCCACCATGGGCAGCTTGGGCAACTAATTTTTCCCAATGGTCAGTTCATCGGACCTGAGAAGTACGATGCCTTCGTTCAGCAGATCGGCTTTGCTTCCAAGGAAGAGTTTGAAGGCAAGCTGCGTGAAGACCTGACCCAGCGGCGCTTGGTGCAGTTTGTCCCGGCTGGTGCCCCGGTCGCAGCCAATGCCGTGCGGGAAGAAGTGCGTCAGCAGGGACTTAAAGTCAAGTTCGACTA
>CALMAP010000390.1:0-1113 GCA_937859825.1 uncultured Terriglobus sp.
TTTGTAAGGACCGACACGCGCGCATCTCATCCTGGCCAGGAGAGACGATCTCCACTCAAAGGCCGAATACATTTGCGCAGACTTGTCTTCTCGCCCAAGCAAACCCTTGCAGTCGCGCGGCGGACCATACATTATCAGGACTACTCCAAACTCGATGAGTGCATTGGCCTGGTATTACCAACCGATATTTCACTTGAGAAACACGGGTGGGCTTATCAGGACCGAATGGCCGACAAGGTGGTTAGATATCTGCAGGCGAGACTTGCCACGAGGAGTGCCGCTGTCACTAGCAATCCGTGCCGCGCAAGGGTATTCACGATCGAATCAACGGGTGTCTGGACGTTGAATAGCCGCTCTGAAATCCATGCGAGAGACGCGAGCGCGGCGAGCACTGCACCGCCGATACGAAAGAAACGATACGGCCGGGTTCTGCTCATGATCAAGAGCGATGGTAGCGTGCTTGCGACGACAACCATCTGCATGGTTTCGATACCCAAGTTGAATGCGAGAATGCCAGCGACGCGATCCCAGCGGGAAAGCCCAAGTCGATCGAGCGTGGACGCGAACGCGAGACCGTGGATGAGCCCGAAGAAGGCTGCGATCCACGCTTCCCTGCCAGGGAAGATGGGTCGCAAAGCGTGAATAGCGGAGACCAGAATGGAAACCGCGATGAGCACCTCTACAGAGCGGCTTGGAACCTGGACAAATTCCATTGCGGCGAGCGTGAGTGTGAGTGAGTGCCCGATCGTAAACGCCGTCACGATACCGACGATGTGCAGCAGGCTCTTCCGTACACTGTTCGCTGCTGCCCAGCGACAGCGGACAGCACACAACGGAGCAGGCAGGAGCAGTACGAGTAGAAACAGGAGATGGTCGGTACCTTCAGCAATGTGACGCATGCCCAGGTGAAACAAGCTGGATAGCTGCAATCCCAGGAATTCTGATTGGATCGCGGACCAGGATGTCCGCGCTGCCGGCCGTGCCTGCAGGAAATCAAGTTCGTAAGCGGACTGCTGCTGGTTGCGCTTCTGGTTGACGATCGTGGCGTTGCCGTCTTGCGGCGCGAGAACGTTCACCAGGTAGACAGAGTTGGCTCTGAGGTGTTGATTTACC
>CALMAP010000390.1:1123-3374 GCA_937859825.1 uncultured Terriglobus sp.
GATATGAATTTCGCTCAGACCGTCTCGCAGTTGTGATGGCTGGGGGAAACTGAATATGCCGAGGTGCGGATGAACGTGCTTACCGTCGAGCGTGATCGAAAGTTCTGCAAGTACACGTTGTGCGTAGGCACGCTCTTCCGCTTCAGAAAAGGCGCCGTCGTGATCGCTGTCGATAGCGTCGATGACCGAAGCTGCGACTAACACGCCGGGGATCAGCCGCATCGACGCCTGCACGTGGTCCCTCTCAACTGTCAGCAGGGTCGCCTGCAGCTACTCATCTATCCTGTGTGCAAATGCGGCCTTTGCTGCGGTCAGGGCGCACAGCAAAACTGCGAGTGCGATCCGCCAGTTCATTGCTTGGTTAGCGCACTTCCGTAGTCGTTGGTCGGGTCACGGTACATCGTATGAACGTGGTTGTCAGGCTCGTCGCTCTGTGGAGCGTACTCAATCACAAGGTGCGGCCCCTGAATGCGGTAGTAAGCCGTGATATTTCTGCCCGCCTCATTCGAAATTGGTCCGCTCCAGGCAAACCATGTGTCGCTCAGTTCGGCTTTCAGTTCGGCCATGCGGACTGCGGCTGACTTCTCGTTGATGATGCCTGCCCACTCCGCAATTACATCCAGCAACAACGCTTGTTGTTTCGCATTCATGCTTGAACCCTTCAGGCCTTCGGGCGAGATCTTCTTGCCATCCTGTCCCGGTCCCAGTACAAGGTCACCCACCTGGTAGCTGAGAACGGCTTTCGCCCTCTGCTGAGCATTCAGCGATTGCAGCAGTGCAAGTGCCTTGTCGCTCTCTCGACCGACGGGCCGAATGGTCTTGCCTTTAAGGGTGAACTTCGCAGGCTGCGCGCCAGTCAATGTCGGCGTGAGCACGCCCCTGTCTCCGGCGATGGTGATGTTCAGCGCAAGATGATGGCCGCCGAACTGCAACATCCACGGCTTGGTAGTTGAGGGCTCGCCAAGCAATGAGATGAAGTAAAGATCGCTGCCAAACATGTCGCCGCCCAGCGGTCGACCGCCAGGACCACCGGGGCCTCGGCCACCAAACTGGGGAGGCGGTCCACCCGGTCCACCGGAAAGCGGGCCTTGCGGGCGTGGGCCGCCGCCGCCCGGGCCTCGCTTGGAACCGTTCGCCTTGAAGTCATCATCAGCCTGGCGGATCTCGTTGACCTTCTCCATCCCCATGGGGCTGAGTACGACGGCCATCAGCTTCATGGCCGCCTCCTGCTGCGCCGCGCTCATCTGCTTTAGGCTCATGCCACCGCGGGGAACAAAGCCCGTCGGAAAGTTGGACCAACGTGCCCGCTGCGCTGCGTCGTCGAAGGCGTAGACGACCTTTTGCCGCTGGTCCACAGTTAGAGTCGCGAGAAACGCGTCAGCCGCGCTCACGATCTTTGGCGTTGGGCTTTGCGCCGGCACGAGCGGTGACAGTAAGAGGACTGCAGCACTGATGATGGCTTGTATCTTCTTCATTAGGCACCCGTGAGCTTTATGCCATAGTCATTGGTTGGGTCGCGGTAGATGGTGTGCACGTGCATGGTGGGATCGCCACCAACGCCCTGCGGCGAGAACTCGATGATTAACTTCGGTCCCTGAATGCGGTAGTAGGAACTGCCGTTCTTTCCAGCTTCATGTGACGTCGGTCCGCTCCAGGCAAAGTACGTCTCGTTGAGGTCCGCCTTGATCTCAGCCATGCGCGTCTTGGCATAGGAGTCATTCACAATACCAGCCCATTGCGAGATCACGTTCACCAGCATGGCCTTCTGCTTGTCGGTCATGCCTGAGGCTTTGAGTCCTTCCGGTGCGATCTGCTTGCCTGCCTGCCCCGGTCCCATGACCAGGTCCTCTATCTGGTAGTTAAGAATGGCTTGTTTTCGCTGGGCGTCTGTCAACGCATCGAGCAGTGCGAACGCTGTGTCGTTCTCCTGCGCGAGTACACGTATCGTCTTGTCGCCGCGCTTATAGATCGCGGGCTGGGCGCCGGTAAGCATTGGCGTCACCGTGCCGCTCGGCCCGGCGACCACAACATTGAGCGCAAGGTGATGGCCACCGAACTCCAACATCCACGGCTTGGTGGCACTGGGCTCGCCGAAGACGCCGATGGTGTACACGGCTTCGCCCGATGCGAAGTTCGTACCGGCATCGGTCAGCGCCTGGTCTGATCCCATGATGTCGAGCACTTTGCGATAGCCCCGGTCGCTCAGCATCACCTGCAGGTAGGTGACCAGGATGGCGCCGAGGATCGGGCC
>CALMAP010000390.1:3384-11715 GCA_937859825.1 uncultured Terriglobus sp.
CCCATGATGTCCAACACCTTCTGGTAGCCCATGGGGCTGAGGACAGTCTGAAGCAAGTGCATTGCCGCTTCGCGCTGCGGTGCAGTGAGCGTGCCGACACGCAGGCCGGGACGCAGCACATCGCTGACAGGATAGTTCGACCAAACAGCCTGCCCATACTGCTCGCCGATAAAGCCGCCCGGAGGTCCGCTACCGAAGCCGCCACCGGGACCACCGCCCGGGCCACCCGGACCTCCTCCTGCGCCGCCAGGTCCTCGCCCTGTCCGTCCGGAACCGCCGGTTCCCACTTGACCGCCGGCAGGTGTACCCGGAGCTACACCACCATCGGATGTTCTGTGAAACGGCGCGTTCACACCGAGCTTCTGCGTTGTAAATGCGAACTGAACCTTCTGTCGTTGATCCGCGCTTAGAGATTTTAAGAAGTCAGAAGTCGCGTCGACTACGGCGCGCGTCTGACGGTCCGACGCCGGCTGCTCGAGCGCCTGGCCGTGAACCTGCTCGATACTGACGTAGCTCGCCGTTGCAATCAGCGCAGCGGTTGCTGTAAAGATTGCAAGTCCCTTCACTCTCCACCTCACAACAACTCGCAAGTTCGCTCAACCTCTCCGACGAGCGACGAAGCAAGCTCGATTACAACCGATTTATCTCTTTACTGACTCAGCGAACACACGAAGAAAGTTTTCGCCGCCAATCTTGCCGATGTCTGAGTAAAACCTGACGTTGTGATCCCATCCTGCATCAGCCCGATGTTATCGACCATGCGAATGCGCCCATCCAATATCTTGAACAGCTCGCTGATCTGCATACGGCGTGGGCTGTTGCCGTAGTACAGAATCGCGTAGCCAATCACAATGCCGTGTTCCGGATCCACCAGCCCGATCCGGACCTCGGTAGCAGGTCCCCACGGCTTCGGTCCGAGATTGCTCTCATAGCAGCCAACATCGCCGCTTTCTTCCACGCCATTCTTCGGATTGTGCGTCACGCGATTACCGCTGTGGTAACGGTCGCAGCGAGCATCGTAGTCCGCTTCAATCGGTTTGCGATCCGTCAGGCCCTGGAAGTATGACGTAATAATCCGCTCCAACTGCTCGCGCGTAGCTCGCTGCTCCGGCGGCACAATCGTATTGAAGAGCGGGTCATACGGCACAAGATTCTTCACGTTTACACGCGCGCTGTCGTCGAAGTTGATCTCAACTTCCGTGATCTTGTCGGCAACCACCTTCAGGCGCGTGCCGATATAGACCGGCTTACCTTCGGCCGTCTTCGCCGCAACATGCTCGATTACGTTGCCTTTGACAGGATCGGTGAAGACACCCTCGGACAGAATCTCCTTCACCTTTGACCAACGGCTTTCCGTCAAAGTGATGGCCTTGGTATTCTCACGAATCGCTGCACCCGGCGCTAGCGGAACCTTGTCGGGCGTTTGGGCCAGCATGGCGTGTTGAAACGCTTTGCCTGATCCAGCAGGCACACGCGGCCGCAGACGCCACAGTGCTCAGGAATAGGGGGCCGATGGCGACCGCAGCGAAGCGCTTGAAGTTCAAAATGGACAAGCTCATGCTGCTTCACCTTTCGCCATCGATTTGGCAAAGGCTTCAAACGTCATCGGCTGCCGACCACCAACAAACGCCGGATACGGCGCCACGCCTGCCGCGTAGCCTGCGCGAACAACACCGTAGAGGACGCCCAGGTACTCAACAATCGGCTCCGGCATACCCTGAGCACGCGCTCCGTCGAGCATCTGCTCCTCGCTCAGCGAGTGGTACACAATGGTCCGTCCAGTGGCCTCGCTCAGAATCTGAGCTATTTCTGTGTGGTCTAGCGCTGCCGGTCCGGTCAGGTCCACTTCTATGCCAGTTTTCGCCTCCTGCAATGCAGCCACCACCACGGCGGCAATGTCCTTCGCAGAGATGAAGCTGGTCTTGCCGTCGCCTGCGGCCAGGAAGATCGCGTTCTGCTCACGAACGCTTCCGGACGCGAAACCCTCGGAGAAGTTTTCCATGAAGAAGTTCGGACGCACGATGGTGTAGGGCACGCCGGAGTCGATGATCATGTGTTCAACCACACGGAGCGGCGCCTGCTCGTTATGGTTCACACCAAAAGCAGACACAAACACAATGTGCTGCAGCTTGGCTGCCTTGGCAGCCGCGATCACCGGAGCCAGCAACTCTGGAGCCTTTGCCTCGAGCGGAGGAGCCATCAACACCAATGCCAGAATGCCGTCGAGGGCAGGCGCGATCGTTGACGCATCGGCGTAGTCAA
This sequence comes from uncultured Terriglobus sp., assembly GCA_937859825.1. GTDB lineage: Bacteria > Acidobacteriota > Terriglobia > Terriglobales > Acidobacteriaceae > Terriglobus. Next base: position 5,647 of record CALMAP010000390.1, read on the forward strand.
GATGCACCGCTTCAAAGGCCGGGTACGCATTCGCAGGGTTGCGAACTCCCTGCCGAATCACAATACCGGCATCAGATGCCGATGCGACGATCTCCCGGCCAAGCACACCGGTAGCCCCTGTAATCAAAATCGATGATTTCATCTTCGTACTCCCGAAAAAGATATTAGGGTGCTTGGGATACGATAGGGAAGTAGGCACTTATATGATAGATAGTCACCTTTTGGAAACCAGCCCGGCATTTGACGTCTTCGACAACAAATGTCCCACGCGTCAAGTGCTTGACTGCATTGCGGATAAATGGACTGTGCTCGTCGTTCGACGGCTTGCCGGCGGGACGCTAAGGTTTGCCCAGTTACGCCGTGCAGTGGATGGGATCTCACAAAAGGTGCTCACAGCCACATTGCGCGAACTCGAACGTGACGGGATTGTGACACGCCGCATCTACGCGAGCGTTCCCCCCAAGGTCGAATACTCGCTCACGGATCTTGGACAGTCGCTCTGTGGTCTCGTCGAGGGAATCTGCGGCTGGGCCGAATCGAACATCGCGCATGTACAGGCTGCGCGTGTCTTGTACGACAGCACATCTCGCGAGAGTTCCTTTTCGCATTGAGGCCTGCACCTATCAGTGGTCTGCGCAGAGCCGCGACTCGTGCCAAGAACTTTAACGTGCCTTGCGAAAGTTGACAGCTACTTCCAGAAGCCAACCTCCTATTCGTCTGTGGCGCTCAAAGGCCGAATAAGCGGTGGCTCTTCTGTAGGCGTGCTCGCCATGATCACTTATGTTTCATCGATGAGTGCTAAATCGCCGATGCAGCAGTCAGTCGAATCCGATCGGAAGAGTGCGTGGCCTGTTCTTGCCCACTAAAACGTTGCACTGGCGCAGGCGCGTCACGTCGGACCCCGCGCCAGCCGTCTTCCGAGAACGCCGATTCCTTTGGCTACAGAACACTATTGCTGCAATACTGGAACGCAAGAGGTTCAGGCTCTGAAAGCGCTGCAACGGAACAACGTGAAGGTATTCGGGACAGGTGTGGAGACCCTGGTCTTTGCTCATGGCTACGGCTGCGACCAGAGCATGTGGCGTCACGTCACACCCGCGTTCGAGAAGATGTACAAGATCGTCCTTTTTGACTATGTCGGGTCAGGCCTTTCGGACGTATCTGAGTTCGACCGAAACCGTTACAGCACGTTGCGAGGATATGCGCAGGACATCAACGACATCCTTGACGAGCTCGACCTCAAGCACGTTCACTTCGTGGGACACTCGGTGAGTTCCATGATCGGAGCACTGGCGTTTTTGGAACGGCCCGAACACTTCAAGACGATCACAATGATCGGGCCTTCGGCTTGCTATATCAACAGCGAAGGGTACGTCGGAGGATTTGAGCGGGCCGATATCGATGGCCTGCTTGAGACTCTGGAAAGCAATCATGTGGCGTGGTCAGCCACCATGGCACCAGTCATCATGGGATATCCGCCCGATTCTGAGTATTCGAATGAGCTGGATGCCAGCTTCTGCCGGATGGATCCGTTTCTTGCGAATCACTTTGCACGGGTTACGTTTCTGTCTGACAATCGCGCTGATCTAGCCGGCGTTACTGCTAAGACTCTCGTACTCCAGTGTCAGCATGACGCGATCGCTGGAATGGTTGTAGGGGAGTATGTGCACAGGTCTTTGCCGAATAGCCAATTCGTAGTCATGGACGCAACTGGACATTGCCCGCATATAAGTTCGCCGAAAGAGGTCGCTCGAGAGCTGCAGGCCTTCCTTCAGCAGTAGGCCGCGCCCGGGCAAGGACGACATGCCAAACGTGAACCCGCTGGACGAGGCAGCTTGTGGGCTTCTTGAGGTCGCTGCTGACGGGCAAATCGTGGCAGCAAATGCGGCGTTCGCGCGGATCGTAGATCGGGGGTCATCTGCACTTCTCGAGATGCGCATTCAAGAGCTACTGACCCGCGGCTCGGCACTGTTTTATGAGACTCAGTTCTCGCCGAGTCTTCTCCTGCGTGGCCGTCTCGAAGAAATTTCCCTTGAATTGCTGACACCAAGCGGCGAACGGGTACCGGTATTTGTAAACGCCCTACTTCGTCGGCTCGACACCAATCAGGAGCATCGTGTTTTTCTTGCGGTGTTCGCTGCCCGCCAGCGCCATCGCTACGAAGCCGAACTCCTGCGCTCACGCAAAGAAGCGGAGCAATTAGCCGAGCTCGTAAGACGGTCTTCGGACGCTATCATCCGCTTAAGCGCAGAAGCTGAAATCGAGACATGGAATACGGGAGCTCAACAGATCTTTGGATACTCCGCGGCGGATGCCATTGGCCGTTCGCTCCGCCTGTTGTTTTCGGAGGATGCTTTCGTCGATTTGGAGAGCACCTTTTCGGAGTTGAGACGCGGAAGAGACGTGAACCGTGAAGCTCTCGCCAACAGCAGGCAAGGACATTTGATCGATGTGTCCGTTAGTCTCACTCCGCACATGGAAGCCCCGGGAACTCTCGTCGCCTTTTCAGCGATCATCCGCGACACGACACGACAGAAACTCGCAGAGAGGGCGCTCTTGCAAGCGGAGAAGCTCGCCTCTGTGGGCCGCCTCGCCAGTTCCATCTCACACGAGATGAATAACCCGCTCGCTGCCGTGACGAATCTTCTTTACATTCTCAACTCGCGTATCAGTGATCCAGAGACAAAGCAGTTGGTCCAAACAGCCGAAGAGGAGCTGGCGCGGGTATCGCAGGTCGCAAGCTATGCGCTGCGCTTCCACAAACAGAGCACGGGCCGAAGCGAAGTCAATCTATCCCTAGTCGTCAAAAGTGTTCTCGGCATCTATAAAGCGCGGCTTCAAGCCTCGGGCGTTCAGGTTGTGGATGAGAGCTCGAAGTGTCCGCCCTTGTTCTGCTATGAGAACGATCTGAGACAAGTACTTCTAAATTTGGTAGCCAATGCCTTCGACGCGACGCGATTTGGTGGCAGGCTGACCATTCGATGCCGTGGAGTCAATCGTTCCAAGGTTCCATGCATCAGGATCACGGTATCAGACACAGGCACCGGTATGGATCGGACGACGCTTGATCGACTCTACGAGCCGTTCTTCTCAACCAAGGGTATTGGTGGAACGGGCTTAGGGCTGTGGATCAGCCGGGATTTGATCTTAAGGAACGCCGGCTTGATCCGCATCCGCAGCAGTCGGAACGCAGCCCACTCCGGCACGACCATTGTCTTGTGGTTTCCGAGGGATGTATAGGTGCCTCAAGAGCAACATCCACGCCGAATGACAGCAGAGAATTCGTTGATCAATCGTGGAAACATGCTTATTGGCAACGAGTATTCCGACTTTCTGAGTTGGTGATAAATCGCCGATGCACTCCTACAGGCGGGATTGGTAATGAGAAGTCGGTTAATGGGAAGTAGTGTGTTCTGAAGCACCCGACACGCGCTAGCAAGTCTCAACTTTAACAGCGGCGTTTAGCAGGATTAATCTGCCTTTTCTCTTGAGAGTCACAGCGCATCTTTAGGTACTAAGGACAATAAACCTAACTAACCGGCTTGCCTAGGGTTCGCTGATGTACCGCAGACTGGCTAGCCAGAGGTCGTGCGCCTTGTGCATGTAATGACTCCCAGCAGAAGGGTCTTTGCGGTCTCCAGGGCCAATGCCCGTCTCTTCCGTGATGACAAGGCAGTTTGCTGCTTGCGGGACGAAGTGCCAAGCATGGTAGTGCCCGTGGCGCGTCTCGGTCTCATCGGCACCAAATGGAATCCAGCTGATTCGCTGGTCTGCTTCGACCTCAACGATGCGGGACTGTATTGGACTGCCAAAAATCTTCAGGCGATAGAGTGCGCCCTGACCCGTTTTACCAGGCGTCTCGTTCACTACATCCTTAACAAGCACAAACCAGTTCGGCCATGCAACAGCATCGGCGAACCTCTCAAAGGTGTGGTGGCAGTCTGCCTGTATCAGCAGTTCATTGTGGCTGAACACCGGAGCCACGGACGGGTCGTAAGCGACAGGCCAGTGAATTCCCCGATCGCGGTGTGCACGATCTGACTGCATTTCACGTGTTTGCGCTTTCGACGATGTCACGTATGCACAGCTCATGAGGAGCATGACTGTGAAGGTTCTGATTAGCTTGTTCATGGCAGCTCCGGGCCTGATTGAGATTACCGTGCGGAAAACCTTCCCAGTGATTGCTTTATACCGCACGAGCGGCGTGTAACACTCGCGGTAGACACTTTTGAGAGACTGGAGGTCCATTCGGCTCGCTCAAGATTGCTCTCACTAACTGGACGCCCTTTGCTACTGAGCGTCTTGCGGCCATGCCGCCATGCAAGCCCGGGCAACATCCTGTAACGTGCTTCTACCCGCGCCATCTCGTGCGAGGGTAGACATGCCCTGCATGACTGCCACCGTCATCGCCGCCAGTGCTCGCGCATTCGTCTCTGAGGGTAAGCGCTTTTCGCGGATGTCGCGTTCCGTTCGCTTCTGGAGGGCCTTGCGACTTACCTCCCGGACTCCCTTCAAAGCCGCTCGCACCTGCCTGGACGACTCCGATCCACTTGAGGCGGCACTGGCAACCAGACAACCGGCTGGAGCATTCGGTTGAGTGAACCATTGGGCGGCAAAATCGAGCAGATCCTGTGCCGCCTGGCGAGCAGAAGGCGCCACTGCAATCGACTCTGAGGCAGTCATCGAGCCGGGGTTGGAGTATCGCTCGACGCACTCAAGGAAGAGCGATTCCTTGTCCCCGAAAGCGGTGTACAGGCTGGGCGCCGTGATGCCCATGGCGGCCGTAAGGTCAGCAACGCTGGTGGTTTCATATCCCGTCTTCCAGAATTGGTGCATCGCTCTGTCGAGCGCGTGTTCGCGGTCGAAAGAGAGTGGCCGTCCTGGTCGTTTCTTCGCTACGGCTCCGGCGCTTTCCATAGCAGATAGTATGAAACTCCTTGACCGGGAAGCGCAAGGGTGTCACGCTATACGTAGTGGTCGCTACGAAATGGAGAGCTTATGAATCTGCAGTTGAACGGCAAGTGTGCATTGGTGACTGGAAGCACAAGCGGAATCGGGGAACAGATCGCAAAGACGCTCGCGGGCGAGGGCGTTCGCGTGATCGTTCATGGACGGCGTGAAGTCGAAGCGAAGCGCGTTGTACAAGAGATCGAGGCGAGTGGTGGAACAGCTGCCTCTGCTGTCGGTGATCTTGGGAGCGATCAGGAAGCGGCGCATGTAGTTGCAGTAGCGCAATCGACCTTCGGTGGTGTGGACATTCTCGTCAACAACGCCGGGGCTTTCCCGATGAAGCCTTGGTTGCAGTCCACAGCGGGGGAATGGGTTGATCTGTACAACGCAAACGTGGGTTCTGTCGTTCGCTTGGTAACGCAGCTTGTGCCCGCCATGGTGGAGAAGAAATGGGGTCGCGTCATCATGATCGGCAGCTTTCTTGGACCGATGCCGGGACCGCCGGTTGCGAACTATGGCACTACCAAAGCTGCCAACATTGCACAGGCTGTATCGCTGGCAAAGGAACTGGGGGGAACTGGCGTGACCGCGAACACCGTGAGCCCGGGACCAATCCGCACACCGGGCATGGAAGCAGGAGCGAAGGAGATGATGACGGCCCAGGGGCAAGAGTATGACTTCCATACCTTTGAGCAGTTCTATGTGCAACAGACCCGCCTGCCGGTTGGAAAGATCGGCTCTCCCGTGGATATTGCCAACATGGTCGCCTTTGTTTCCAGCCCACTCGCCGACTTCATCACAGGGGCGAACTTCCGCGTCGATGGCGGGATGATGCCTACCACCAACTAGCGGCGGCAGGACAGCGGCATCGTCGCTGTCCTGCTCTCTCTCGTTGGTCTTTGTTCTTTCGCTCCAGAGATACGCGACTGCTACGCTTTAGGAACAGGAACCATGTTCCATATTGCCGGTCTTTGTACCGATCCCAAGCAGAGATGGCTAAACTGAAGCAAACCTCACAAGGACGAGCTGAGCAGCGTAAAGCGGAAACCCGGCCCAAGCGGGCAGACGCGCGCCGCAAAGTGGCTTCGCTTCTGGAGGCCGCTCTGGACGTCTTTCGAG
>CALMAP010000391.1:0-950 GCA_937859825.1 uncultured Terriglobus sp.
AAGGTGGTGGGATAGATCGCCATGTCGAAGACAGAGGCCGCAAGTGAGAGCCACGCCTCCTGGAAGCCCCAGAACGGCCCCATCGCGCGCCGCACCCAGGCGTAGAATCCGCCTTCTTCCGGGATGGCGGCAGAGAGTTCTCCCAGCATCAGGGCGGTGGGCAGGCTCCAGAAGAACGGCAGCAGAAGAAGCAGCAGAAGCGCGCGGCCATAGCCTGCGAAACCGATGATGTCTTCAAGCCCGTAGGGACCACCGGAGACCATGAAGTAGGTGGCCGCGAGCAGCGGCAGCAGACGCATTTTGCGTGTGGCAGGACGGGTCATCGGTGCGGCGGGTCGCCTCCGGCAGGATGGCTGAACAATCGTGAAAGATGAGCGTATCGCGAACGCTCCTGTTGCGCGAGACCGATAGGTGGAAACGGCTACATTCCGTCTGCGGGCATTTCCATTCGCCGTCCGTTATAATCAGCTTCGCTCCCGCACAACGATCAAGCCGTGCGGAAATGGGCATCCGGAGAGTTGGCCGAGTGGCTGAAGGCGGCGGTTTGCTAAACCGTTATAGGGCCTAAAACTCTATCGGGGGTTCGAATCCCCCACTCTCCGCCAGCTTTTGCAGACCCCCCCTAGAACAAAGCAATCTTCGCGGATGACGATGGCACAAGATCGTCATCCCCACCTGGCTTGAAATCGTAACGGTAACAGGTGCGTTTGGGATGGAACTCGCTCGCGAAACGGCAATGCCGCAGCTCTTTGGCGCAGATCCCCGATGAAGCCTACTTTGCCTGGAGCGGGTGCAACGACCCACTGGACATGCAGCCCCTGTCTCGCATCCAGGGAACCCAGGGCTTGGTGATCGAGTTCGCTGCTGCATGCATTGCTGTCACGCCGCGATGCTGAAGAGCCCGCCTTAAGGTTCGCTGAAGGTTCGCGTGCCATTCTATCAGTTTGTTG
>CALMAP010000391.1:960-9014 GCA_937859825.1 uncultured Terriglobus sp.
GGGGGGCAGAATGAGAGACGGGCGATCAGGCGAAAGCGAGAACGATTGCCCCACCCGCGATGAGGAGCCCTCCGATCAACTTCTTCAGTGTGATCGCCTCGCCGAGAACGGGCGCGGCGAGCGCAATCACGAACACAACGCTGAGCTTATCGATGGGCGCTACTTTGGAGGCTTCTCCCAGGGAGAGAGCCCGGAAATAACAGATCCAGGAAAGACCAGTGGCAACTCCAGACGCAATCAGGAACATCCAGCTTCGACGATCGACGTGCGCAATCCCGCTATGCGATCCAAAGCTGAGTGCAAGGACCCAGGCGAAAACAACCACAACCGTTGTCCGTACGGCGGTCGCCAGATTCGGATCGACATGGGCCACGCCAAGCTTTGCAAGCAGCGCCGTCGCGGCAGCAAAGACCGCGGAGAGAAGAGACCACAGAAGCCAGTTCATACAAGCACCCTTTCTGGATTTGAATGCTGCGCAAGATAGTTCGGATGTAAGGAGTAGCCGCAGGGTATGCGCGTCTTGGTTGTTGAAGATGAAGTCCGTTTGGCGGAGAACATTGCGCGAGCTTTACGCGAAGCACCGGGCTATGCCGTGGATGTGGCGAGTGACGGGGACGAGGCGTTGGCCATGTGCTGGACCGGAGCGTACGACCTGATCGTGTTGGACCTGATGCTTCCAAAGCGGCCGGGAGAAGAGGTGCTCGCACAACTGCGCGCGGCCCGTAACAGCACGCCCGTAATGATCCTGACGGCGGTCAGCAACACCTCAAAAACGATTGCACTGCTGAACGTCGGCGCGGATGACTATCTAACCAAGCCATTCGATCTTGGAGAACTGATCGCACGATGCCGTGCGCTGATCCGGCGAGGAAAAGGTTCTGGAGAGCCTGTGATGAAATTCGGGCCAATCGAAATGCACACCGCCGAACAAAGAGTGTTGAAGGGCGGATTGCCTGTCGAGCTTTCTCCCACGGAATATCGCATCCTGGAGTATCTGATGCACCGTCCTCGCGTAGTCGTGTCTAAAAGAGAGCTTCTGGAGCATCTCTATGACTTCACATGGGAGCATCACTCGAATGTGATCGAAGCACACATGTCGAATCTGCGGAAAAAACTTCGTTCCTTTCCACACGATCAGGATGTCCTGACCACGCTGCGCGGACGGGGCTACCGGTTGACCCAGCCTTGAAGCAGGACGGTATGAAGGTTCATTCCCTCGCGCGACAAACTATCCTGATCGTTCTGCTGACACAGTTCCTGTCAACGATGGGGTTGGCTATGGCGGCGCTGGTAAACGAACGGAACTCGCGGTTCCACACATTTGATCTGCAGCTTGAGGGCCGCTCGGATTCTCTTCTTGGAGCGATTCAGGACGCGGAAGATCCTGCGGACAATGTGACGGTTGACCCAGCGGAATTGAAAATCCCAGACAGGGATGTGTATGCGGTGTACAACCGGGGAGGACGGCTGTTCGGAAGTTCCCGTGGTGCACCGGAAGATTTAATCGTCCGCAGAAACGATGGGTACCGGAGTGTACGCGTGCGTGGCGTCTCGTACCGCGTCTACCAGCGGGACGCCTTAAGGGTTATCGACCGGGCCGAGACTCAGGGCGCCGGTCTCAAACGTCCTGTCACGATCATTTACGCGGCACCTGACAGCCACGTCCGTCACGAAATACTTGAGGCCGTCCGCTTCTACATCCTTGCTGTGGTTCTGGCAGGTGTGGTCACGGCCGCCGTAGTGACCGTGCTGCTGCGGAAATCTCTTCAGCCACTGCATGTGCTTGCCGGCGTAGCATCAGGCCTGTCTGCCAGAACATTGCGGTTTGAAGCGCCGGCCTCTGTAGAGCACGTCAAAGAGCTGCAGCCTCTCCTCAGAGCTCTCAGGGGCATGGTGGCAGGCCTCCGCCACGCGTTTGAGAAGGAGCAAAGATTCTTCGGTGACGCGGCCCATGAGTTGAAAACGTCCATTGCGGTCGTTCGTTCTTCCGTCCAGGTGTTAATGCTTAAAGAGAGGACGCCGGGGGAGTACCAGGCCGGCCTGGCACGGGTTCTTGAAGATAATGCGCGGGTCGAAAAACTGGTGGCACAGATGCTGCGGCTCACCGCCGTGACGGAATCGCCATCACGGCAAGATCTTACCTCCATTGACCTTACGCGGATCGCGGCGGAGGTCTGCGCACACTTTGAACCTGTAGCGGCGTTGCGCCACATTGCAATTCAGCAGCTCTTCGAACCGTTCTGCATGGTTCGGATACTGCCGGACGATGCGTATACGCTGGTGTCGAATCTGCTGCTCAATGCCATTCAGCACTCCCGGCCCGAATCGACGGTCAGCGTTTCCCTGCAGACTGCGGGCACACGCCTGCAGTTGCGTATCTGCGACAGTGGAGAAGGCATCGGAGAGAAAGCTCTGCCGCACATCTTTGAGCGCTTCTATCGCGAAGACGCATCGCGTTCCCGGGAGACGGGCGGCACGGGTCTGGGGTTATCGATCTGCAAGGCAATCGTGGACGCAGTCGAGGGCACCATGGAAGTCTCCAGCGTGCAGGGTGAAGGAACGACGGTGCTCGCGACCTTCACCAGGGATTAAGGTTGGTTCTCTAGCTTCATAGATGGTCTTCGATCAAAGGAGCGGTATGACATTCTTTCGGCTTCGTTCATTCGCAGCAGCCGCTGTTTGCGTTTCAGCATCTCTGGCCCTTGCTCAGCGCCCCTATAAAGTTGTGGACCAATGGAAGGTCGGCGGCACGGGAGGCTGGGACTATCTCTTGGCAGATTCGCCGGCTCACCTGCTGTATCTGACGCACGGAACGCGTGTCGAAGTTCTGGACACGAAGACCGGCAAGCCGGTGGGCGCGATTACGGGGTTGAAAGGAACGCATGGTGTGGCGCTCGATCCCGATGGTAAAACCGGGTACATCAGCGACGGTGGTGCAAACCAGGTGGTATTGTTCGATCGCAAGAGCTTCGCAACACTCGGCACCGTACCTGCCGGCACAAACCCGGATGGAATCGCCTATGAACCGGTGACGCAAACGGTATGGGCTTTCAACGGACGAAGTAAGAACGTAACGGTCATCAATCCTGGCGGGCGTTCCGTTGTTGCAACGATTGCCCTGCCCGGCAAGCCCGAGTTTCCCCAGGCCGATGGAAACGGCGCTATGTTTGTCAACGTTGAAGACAAGAACAGCATTGTGAAGCTGGATGCGAAAACCAACAAGATCGTAGCCACCTGGCCCGTAGCCGGATGTGAAGCGCCTTCCGGCCTTGCTTTGGACAAGGAACACGCGCGGCTCTTTGCAGTCTGCGACGGGAACAAGATGGCTGTTGTGGATTCCCATACGGGAAAGGTTCTTGCCCTGGCAGCCATAGGTGATGGACCGGACGCAACAGCATACGACGCGAAAGAGCAGATTGCGTTCAGCTCGAATGGAGATGGCACCTTGACCGTGGTGGACGCCGGTCACGGCTACAAGCCTGTACAGACTCTGCAAACGAAAAAGGGCGCTCGAACCATGGCCTACGATGCGCAGACCGGGCGTGTCTATCTTGTCACGGCTGAGTTTGGGCCGAAGCCCGAGGCTACTCCCGCAAACCCGCGGCCAAGGCCGTCTGTGTTGCCGGATAGCTTTGAAGTCCTGGTCGTAAGCCGGTAAGTCTTCTCCAACTACTCTCAATACAAACAAGAGAATGTTTCCTAGGACCTGTTTCGTAAGGGGTCCTAGGATGCCTGGATGGCATCCACAACATCGTTTCGGGTCAGCAGGTAGTAAATCACGGGTGTGACCACCAGGCTGAGCAGCAACGAGATCGCAACACCCCCGATCACCGCGATCGCAAGTGGCTGCAACATCTGCGATCCCGCACCCAGTGCAAGCGCCAGCGGCAGCATGCCGGTGACCGCGGCAAGAGCGGTCATCAGGATAGGACGGAGCCGCCGCTGCGCTGCCGAGATCATGGCGTCGCGGGCGTTTTGTCTTTCGTGCCGAAAACGCTCGTCTGCATCGAGAAGAAGAATGCCGTTCTTGGCCACGATGCCGATGACCATGATCAGACCCATGAACGATGCGACATTGAAGGTCATACCTGTGAGAAGAAGTGCGCCCACTACGCCTGAAATCGAAAGAATGGAGGAGGTCAGGATCGCCACCGGCGCGGCGAAGTTGCGAAATTCGGTCAGCAGAACACCGAAAACGAGTGCGAGCGCCAGGAGCAGCACACGCAAAAGGTCCGCAAAGGATTTCTGTTGTTCCTGGTATGTTCCGCCGTACTCGATGTGAACGCTCGCCGGCAGGTGCATGGACTGCACCTGTGCCTGTACCTGGCGCACGGCGGTCCCGAGGTCTGTACCCTGAAGCTGTGCCGTTACAACAACGAGCCGCTGCAGGTTCTCGCGTCGAATTTCATTCTGCGGCGGCAGTTGGGTAACGGTCGCCATGGAGCCAAGCGAAGCGGTATGGCCTGAGCTGGAATTGAAGACGGTATCGCGAATCGTCGCGAGCGACTGCCGGGTCTCATCCCCCAGACGCACGCGCACGGTGTAAGGCCGGCCGTTCGCGATGACTGGATCGTTCACCGTCACGCCATCGAGGATCGAGGTCGCATCCTCAGCAACTTCAGTGGGGGTGAAGCCGAGTCGCCCGGCAAGTTGTGGGTCCACCTGGAAGTTGGTCGCCGGTCCGCTGATGGTGTTATCGATCCCGTTCTCAATACTCACCACACCCTTGATCTTGCCGATCTGGTCGGCGACGCGTGGAGCAATGCTGTTCAGCAACGCGAAATCCTGGCTATAGAGCTTGATCTGGATTGGCTCGGGTGCGTTGGAGAGATCGTTGATGTTGTCCTGCAGCACCTGGATGTATTCGGTGTCGAGCTGGGGTTCGTCGGCCTTTACGTGAGCACGAACATCGGCAATCACCTCTTCGATGTCGCGGCTGCGTTTGGCTTTCAGCTTTACCGTCATGTCACCGGTATTGGACTCGGTCACGGCGGCCAGTCCCATCTGCAGACCGGTGCGCCGGCTTACGCTTTCAACCTCCGGCGTGTCGTGCAGAATTTGCTCCACATGCGTGAGCACGCGGTCTGTCGATTGGAGGGAACTCCCGGCCGGCATAATATAGTCCAGAATGAAGCCGCCCTCATCCATGCCGGGCAGCAGGTCTGAGCCGAGCCCCCGGTAAGCGAAGAAGCTCACGAAGACCAATGCGACACAGAGCGCCCCCAACCACAGCGGCCTTCGCAGAGACCAGTCCAGCGCCTTCCGGTGCCAGCCCAGAACACGACCGAGCACTGGACCTGTCGCATGCTCCTTAATCTGCCTTGCTTCAGTCACCGTGCCGTTGTTCGTCTTCAGAAGAAGCAAGGCGAGTCCCGGAGTAAACGTAACCGCAAGCACCAGGGATGTGAGCAGCGCGATCGTCATGGTCACGGCCAGCGCACGGAAGAAGCTGCCGGTAACGCCGGTAACCGCAATCAGCGGGAGAAAGACCACAACCGGCGTGATTGTCGAACCGATCAGCGGATGTGCGATCTCCTTGAGCGCCTTTTGAATGGCCCCGGTTCTGTCTTGCCCCGCCTCGCGGTGTAGCACGATGTTTTCGACAACGACGATCGCATCGTCGATTACCAGACCGATCGCCGCGGCCAGACCGCCCAGCGTCATCAGGTTGAAGCTCTGGCCGATCAGCCAGAGCACCAGAACGGTCACAGCGACCGTAACGGGAATGACCAGCCCCGCAATCAGCGAGGAGCGCCAGTCACGCAGGAAGAGAAAGAGGATGACGCACGCAAGCGCCAGGCCGATCAGAATGGCATCGCGTACGCTGCGCACGCTCTCTCGCACAATGCCGGACTGGTCGTAATAAGGCGTGAGTTGAACACCCTGCGGGAGCTTGCTTCGCAACTGCGCCACTTGTGCTTCCACACCGTCTGCAACCGCGACGGTGTTGCTGTTCGGCTGCCGCGTAATGTTCAGGAGAACCGCGGGTCTGCCGTCGGCACGCACTGCGGTGTAGACCGGCATCGTTGCGGGAACCACGGTGGCGATGTCGCCAATGCGTACCGGTGCACCGCCCGCGGTAGTTTTGACCGTCAACTGCTTCAAGCCGTCGATGTCATGTGCCTGTGCGCCGACAAGGGCCAGTACCAGCTGGTGGTCTTGCTGGTACAGGCCTGGTGAATCGATGATGTTCGACGTCTGCACGGCATTGGTCAGGTCCAGGATGGTGACGCCCGAGGCCTGCAGCTTGGCCATGTTGGGAACGATGTGGAACTCAGGCACCTGGCCGCCCTGGATGGTGACGGTGCTCACCCCGTTGACGCGGTTGAGCGGCGGCTTCAGCGTATAGGTGGCAAGCTCCCAGAGTTGTGTCTGGGAAAGCGTTTGCGAAGTCAGGCTGTAACCGAGAATGGGAAAGGTTGCGAAGGTGAGCCGGTTGGTGGTGAGCTTTGCCGTGGCAGGCAGCGCCTGCTGCGCTTTGCTCAGTGCAGCGTCTACGAGTTGCAGTGTGCGGAACATGTCCATGGACCAATCGAAAAAGAGGCTCACTTCCGCGGAGCCGCGACTCGTCGTGGACCGCACGGTGACCAGACCGGGCACACTGTTGACCGCGTCTTCTACAGGCTTGGTGATGGTGACCTGCATCTGTTCGACAGGCATAACACCGTTGTCGATTCCGATGACGACGCGCGGAAAGTTCGTGTCTGGAAAGACCGCAATGGGAGTCTGGAAGAAGGCATAGATACCCGCGACCGTCAGCACGATCGCAAGAAACAAGATGGTTCGAACAGAGCGGGCAAGCCAGTATTCCTGCGCAACGCCTTCCCGTGGAGAGTCGCCAGTCGCCATCAGTCCTTCTCTCCGGCTGTGTCGGGCTTGCCTACGGTCACCCTGGTTCCTTCATCCAGGCCGTAGCCACCGCCGCTGACCACGTTGTCGCCTGCGGTTACACCGGAGAGGATCTGTGCCGACTCCGCGGTGCGGATGCCGACCTTGACCGGCCGTTTATGCACAGCGCTGTCCGGGCCAATTACGAGCACGCTGGTGCCGCCATCCTGTGCGGGCACAATCGCGTCCGCCGGCACCTGCAACGCGCTTTGTACGGTGGTACCGGCGATGGTTGCGTGCACGGGGGTACCGACTTTCAAGTGCCCATCGGTGTTCGGCAGCCTCAGCCAGATTTCGACGGTGGTCGAACCGGCGTCAAGCGCGGGGCTGATGAATGAAACAGCCGCTTCCACCGCATCGTCCATACCGGGGACATGTACCTGGGCCTTGTGGCCAACCCCCAGCTTCTGTGCCGTTGCCTGCGCAAGGTGCAGCTTGGCAAGCACGGCGCTTGTGTTCATCACGGTAATCACAGACGTTCCAGCGGCTGCGGTCTCCCCCGGAAAGAAGGGCCGGTCGATGACGACACCGTCGATCGGGCTGCGCAGGTTGGCGTAACTCACCTGTGCCTCGGCACTCAGAAGCCTTCCCCGTGCCGAAGTAAGCTGCCCTTGCGACGCTTCCCTGTTCGTTCTCTGCGTTGTCTTCTGGACGGATTCAAGATGCTTCTGAGCCGTTTCGTAAAGGGCCTCAGCCTGCACCGCTGCAGCATAGGCCGTATCCGCGTCACGGCCGGAGAGGGCGCCCTGTTGAAAGAGCTTGCGCCGTTCCTCTGCGGTGCGTTGCGCCACGTCGCGGGCAGCCGCTGCCTGTTGCACATCCGTCTGTGCCTTCTTCAACTCTTCCGGGTTGGTGGCCTTCGCAAGCGCGGTGTAGGTGGCCTGTGCCGTTGTCAGAGCGCCCCTGGTGTCGAGCGCGCTGCCCTGCAGGTCACGGTCTTCCAGCGACAGAAGCAGTTGGCCCTTTCGAACATGGGCGCCACGCTGCACATACTCGACCCGGATCGGCGCAGTGACTCTTGGGGCGATCGCTGCCTGGGAGAGGGGCGCGAGGATCGCATCTGCGGCGATCTCCTCAGAAATCGGCCCCCGCGAGGGATGCGCTGCCTGCACCGTTACCGAAACATCCGGGGTACCGGCCTCTTTGCTCTTGCAGCCGTCCGCGCC
>CALMAP010000392.1:0-1098 GCA_937859825.1 uncultured Terriglobus sp.
GGGCCAAGATTCACAAACGGCAGCACCACGATATTGTTCTGCTTTTCGTTGCCGCCACTCTCGCGGAAGCGTTCCGCGAGCATGGACAAAAGGCCCGTCGTTCTCTTTTCCGATTCTGGCGACGCAAGGGAGAGGCGCTCCTGCGTAGGCATGCTGGCGAGGGTATCGCCCGGAACAATGATGCCTTCGAGCTGCGAAGAACGCAGAATGGTTTTCAATGCTTCACGTACATCCGAGGCCGAAGCAAATCGCGCAGAGGGCTCTTACTACAGGCAGCGCAAGATCACACTTTCCAGTTCGCTTGAAATATTTGACACAACGTCGCGCAACGGCGGCGGGTCGGCAAACTGAATGGCACGGATACTTTGAAAATCCGGCAAATCAGGACGGTGAAAGGGGTGTTTTCCTGTAACAAGTTCATAGAGCACAACGCCAAAGGCAAAGATGTCACTCTGGACGGAGGATTGCCCGGTCACAAACTGTTCGGGCGCCATGTAAGCGATGGTGCCACCCCGCGCGGTATACGTTGCGCCGGGTGGCGGCATACGGTTCATCGGCTTCGCCGGGTCGAACTCCGCATCTTCAAGATTGATTCGTCGGGCCACGCCGAAATCCAGAATTTTGATTAGGCCGGCTTCCGTCAAGATCACAATCGCGGTGAAAGATGCCCAGCGAGTGCGCGGCCGCCAATCCATCTGCAATCTGAATGCCGGCGGAGATGACCAGCTCGACATTGGCGGGGCCCTCTTCGATCAGCCGGTCCAAAGGCTTACCGGGGACATACTGCATGACGATGAATGCTTCATCGTCGACTTCGCCGGTGTCGTAGATCGCGCAGACGTTGGGGTGCTCGATCGCGGAGGCGAGCCGCGCCTCGCGCAAATACGTCGTGCGCATCTGCTCCGGAGTCAATGTGCCTCGCGTGAGCAACTTAAGCACTACAGGCCGTTGTAACTGGGTGTCATTCGCCAGGTACACCACACCACTACCGCCTGAGCCGAGTTTCCTCACCAGCTCGTAGTGTTCAATCACCCGGCGCTTCATGGAGCTATTCTCTCACCCGAAGCAGGGGCCGCACCGCAGCCGTTGCAATGCTCA
>CALMAP010000392.1:1108-2230 GCA_937859825.1 uncultured Terriglobus sp.
GAACGGGACTGGCCAATGCTGACGGGAACAATTCGATACGTGGGAGCGACCGCATCGTTAAGTTTCGCATCCCAACAAACTGCTACTTATTACATAAGGAAGTGTTTGACGCACGCATGCCAGCTACAGTGCTTTTGATTGACGACAACGCAATTCAGGCAGCCACACGCCAAACGATTCTGAAACGAGCGGGCTACTTCGTCATTCCTCTACTGAACCCACAGCGCGCATTGGAGCAGTTTGAGACGAACGACTTCCCTGCACCGATCGATCTTGTTATCACCGATCACATCATGCCTGGACTCAACGGCGCTCAGTTCGTTCGCGAGTTGCGAACTCACTTTCCGGAGATTCCTGTGATGGTCATCAGCGGCATGGAAGAGGCAGAGCAGGAGTACGCAGGAATGAATGTGACGTTCCGGCTTAAGCCTCTTCTTCCTGACAATCTGCTCGCATCGGTGAATCGAATTTTGCCCCTCAAAGAACCTGGCAGTGCCGAGAAGTAGAGTTTGACACTGAGGGCCGTTCTTGCGTAGGAGCTTTCCTTCCATCTATGGAATGAGCTAACCGTAACAAGCCGTATTTGCAACGAATATCGTTCGCGAACGTTGCGACTGCGAATACAGCCTGCGACAATCAAATTGTCCATGCATCCCATGCCTGAGTTCGGAAGCTTTGCACTTCTGCTCGCTTTGGTGCTCTCCGCTTATACGTTGTGTGCCGGATCCATTGGCTTATTCCAGCTTGCACATCATCGCGTAGGACGCATCCCACCGGAGCGTCTGGTTGAGACCGCCCGCAGGGCAGGCCTGGCCACTTTCATCGCGGTTTCCTGCGCGGCTTTTGCGCTGGTATGGGCCTCATTCCCCAACGACTTCTCCGTTGCGTACATTCTTCACCACACGAACCGGGCACTTCATCCGGCGTACAAATTCTCGGCGCTCTGGAGTGGTCAGGAAGGTTCGCTCCTGCTCTGGTCGTGGCTGCTTACAGGATTCGGCTTCGTCCTGAGACTTCGCCATCGCGTTGACCAGCGGCTGTTTGCTTACGCCTCCACCATCCTGAGTGCGATTCAACTGTTCTTCCTGTTACTGCTGGCCATCCCTGCACCACCCTTTGCGC
>CALMAP010000392.1:2240-7908 GCA_937859825.1 uncultured Terriglobus sp.
TTCGGTCTGAATCCGCTGCTGCAGTATCCGGAGATGGTGATTCACCCGCCCATGCTTTATCTCGGCTATGTGGGCTTCTCCGTGCCGTTTGCGTTCGCCCTGGGTGCGCTGATGATGCGGTACCCCGGAGAAAAGTGGATCCGCATTACACGTCGTTGGACGCTCGTCACCTGGCTCTTCCTGACAGTTGGCGTGTCACTCGGTATGCACTGGGCTTACGCGGTACTCGGATGGGGCGGCTATTGGGGCTGGGACCCTGTGGAGAACGCATCCATCCTGCCATGGTTCACAGCGACAGCGTTTTTGCATTCGGTCATGATGCAGGAAAAGCGCGGCATGATGAAGCAGTGGAACGTGTGGTTGATCTTTCTTACGTTCCTGCTCACCATCCTGGGTACAGATCTCACACGCGGCGGTCTCGTCAGCAGCGTGCATGCCTTTGCCCAGAGCTCCATCAGCCAGTGGTTCACGGTATTTCTGTGCATCACGATGGCGGTCTGCCTGTTTACGTATTTCCGGCAGCGCTCGCATCTGGAAAGCGAGCACAAGCTGGTCTCGATCGTGTCACGTGAGAGCTCTTTTCTCTTCAACAATTTGATTCTGCTCGTGACCTGCTTTACGGTGCTGTTCGGCACGCTCTTTCCTGTACTAAGTGAGTACGTGCAGGGTTCCAAGGTGACGATGGGACCGCCATTCTTTAATCGCGTCGCCGTCCCCATCGGCCTCTTCCTGCTCTTTCTGACTGGTGTCGGTCCGCTGCTGGCATGGCGTGCAACCTCGTTGCGTTCTATTCGTCGCAATTTCGTTCTACCCTGCATTGCTACCATTGGCAGCGCAGTCATTCTGATTGCCAGCGGCATCCGGCCATGGCGGGTCTCGGAGGCCGATCAGCAGGGCACCATCTACTCCCTGGTCTGCTTTTCCCTTGGCGCAGGGGTGGCGATTGCAATTCTTTCCGAGTTCCTGCGTGGCGTCGGCGTTGTGCGAACGCAGACGGGCCGCAATTTCTTCTCGTCCGCTTTGCTGCTGACTCGCCGCAACAATCGCCGTTACGGTGGCTATCTGGTGCACTTCGGCATCGTGTCGCTTTTCGTTGGCCTGGCAGGAGGCGCCTTCAACCAGCAGCGCGAACTCGAGATGAGTTTTGGCGATTCGTTGACCATCGGCAACTACAAGCTGGTGTGCCAGAGCTACACGCAGGATTCAAATCCAAATTACGACACGGACTTTGCGCTGCTGGACGTGTACGACCGCGATCGCAAGATTACACAGATGGCGCCGGAGAAGCGCTTCTACAATGCTTCTCAAACGACCAGCACCATTGTGGCAATCCACTCCACGGCGCTGCGCGATCTTTACGTTGTCTTCGAAGGCCGCAATCCAGAGACGGGCAAGCCCATCATCAAAGTCTTTCTGAATCCTCTCGTATCGTGGATCTGGATCGGTGTGGTCATCATCGTCGCAGGAACGTTTCTGAGCCTTGCGCCACAATCGAAGTCGGCCTTGAATCCTCGTTCCGCCTCTGCGTCGCCCGAGTTACAACTACAGACTGTCGGCGGCGATTGAAATGAAAATGCTGTGCAGTCTATTCCGCTCCAGAGCCACCCAGTTGCTGCTTGTCTTTGCTCTCGCATTGGTCACGGTTGGTGCGGGAGACACCGGGTCTCGCTTCAATGAGATCGGTCACAAGATGGTATGCACCTGTGGTTGCGGACAGATCTTGCTGGAGTGCAATCACGTTGGCTGCCCGAATAGTTCCGGCATGATCGACGAATTGCGACAGCAACTTGGAGCTGGCGCGAACGACACGAGTATCTTCAACACCTTCGTCGCGAAGTATGGCCCCACAGTGCTTGCAGCACCGATTCGTGGAGGTTTCGATAACGCCGCGTGGATCGTCCCGGTTGCCGTGTTCCTGCTCGCGATGGTGGGAACCGCGTTTCTCATCCGACACTGGCGAGGCAAACATCTGGTCGTCGCCAGTGCAGCTCTACTTCCTGCCGAAAGCGATGCCATGCGCGACCGCATTCGCCGCGAGACGGAGTTTTAGATGGGCCTGGTTGCCGCTGCCGTTCTGTTTGTAGCCCTGTTTGCGTTTGTCTTCTGGCCGGAGCAGAATCCCTTCACACAACGCGCCGCCAGTCGTCTTGACTTCCTCCAGGAGAAGCGCGAGATGGTGATGAACAATCTGCGTGATTTGAATTTCGAATACCGCTCCGGCAAGTATCCGGAGCAGGACTATGCCGCGCAACGCGATTTGCTGGAAGGCGAAGCCAGCACGATTCTCGCGGAGATAGATGTGCTGGACCGCAACCCTTCAACGCGCTGACGCAGCCAGGTGCTAACCTGCGAAGAAACACTTCATCCACAGCTTCCATCAGGAGCAGCATGCCACTTCGCCGCCGCTTTCTTGCTTCCGTGTTTCTGGCTGTTGTTGCCCTCTCCGCACTGTCGTCCAGCGTGGCGCAAGTGGCGTTCCAACCTAAGAAAGGCTCGGAAATTCTGTGGGATACATGGGGTATTCCGCACATCTACGCGCAGAACACGCGGGACATGTTCTATCTTTACGGCTACGCGCAGGCAGAGGCGCATGGCGACCTGCTGATGCACGTAATGGCCGCAGGACGCGGGCGCGCCAGTGAATATTATGGGGCGGGAGAGAACGATCGCAATCTGAAAAGTGACCGATGGGTCCTTTTGAACGAGGTTCCGGAGCGCTCCGCAGTCTGGTTAAGCAAGCAGACGCCGGAGTTCCGCACCTATCTCGAGGCATTTGCCGCAGGCGTGAACGCCTACGGCACGCATCACGGCGACAAGCTGGATGCGGACGGACGCAAGGTGCTGCCCATCTCCGCGCTGGACCTGATGCAGCATGAGCAGCACTTCATCAACTTCGAGTTTGTCGCTAACGCACGCCTCGCAGAACCACCCTCAACACAACGCGCCGCATCGGAATTGCCCTTCACGCGCGACAACATGGACATGCAGGACGGCTCGAACGGTTGGGCGCTTGCACCTTCGCATACCACCAGTGGCAAAAGCATGATGCTGATGAACCCGCATCTTGCCTGGGCCGGCGAGCAGTCGTACTTCGAGGCGCAGCTGAATGCGCCGGGAATCAACCTGTACGGTGCCACCCAGATTGGTCTGCCAGTCATGCGCTTTGCATTTTCCGATTACGTGGCCATTACCAACACCGTAAATACAAACAATGGCGCATTGCTGTATCAGCTCACCGAGCAGGACGGCGGTTATCTGATGGATGACAAGGTGAAGCAGTACGAAACGGCGCAGCATCCTTTCCGTGTACGCCAGCGCGATGGCAGCTTCACCACGGAAGTGGTGCAGGTGCAACGCAGTGTGCAGGGCCCGGTCATTCGCCGCGATGCAGGCAAACCCATCGCTCTATTCACGTCCTGGCTGGACAAACCATTCTTCCTCGACCAGTACTGGCACATGATCACGTCCCACTCGTTGCCGGAGTATCAGGCACAACTGAAGCGGCTTGAAGTTCCGATGTACAACATTCTCTACGCCGACCGCGATGGGCATATCGAATATCTGTTCAATGCACTGGTGCCAAAGCGAACTGGCGACTGGCAGACCTGGCAAAAGCCGGTCGAGGGCAACACCTCCGCTACATTGCCCGGACCTTACCTCACCTATGACGAACTGCCCAAGCAGGTCGATCCGGCAAGTGGCTACATCCAGAATTCCAACGAACCACCATGGGACGCTGCCTGGCCGTCCATGCTCGACCGCGCGAAATATCCGGGCTACATCAGTTCGTCCTTCCCGCTCTTCCGGTCGGATCGGGCTCTCCGGATGCTGTCTGAAGATAAGCAGTTCAGCTTCGAGATGCTGCTGAAGAAAAAGCTTTCCACCAGAATGGAGATGGCGGATCGCCTTCTCCCAGAGTTGCTTGCCGCAGCAGACCGATTCGGCTCTGCTCACGCAAAGCATGCTGCAGTCGTATTGCAGAACTGGGACCGTCAATGCGAAGCAGATTCTGCCGGCGCCTTGCTCTTCTACACGTGGGCACAGCACTTTGTCGGACCGTCCGTGGGCATGCTCACACCGGACAGCCAGAAGAACTTTTCCATTCCCTATGACGTGGCGCAGCCGCTCACCACGCCTCGCGGCATCCGCGATGCTAAAGCCGCCGCACAGATGCTGGACGAGGCTGCCGTGGAAACTGAGAAGCTGTACGGCAGCATGGATGCGCAATGGGGAAAGATCATGCGCCTGCAGATCAACGGACAATCCGACGGCAACCTCGCCGGGAAACGCGGGCCCGCGCTGAACGGTGTGGATCTGCCGGGCAATGGCGGCTATGGCAACCTTGGTGTCTTTCGTGTTGTGACCTACGGACCACTGCAGGATGGCATCAAGACACCGGTGCACGGCGATGGTTTTACCATTGCGCTTGAGTTTTCCACGCCGATCCAAGCAAAAGGTCTGGTCAGCTATGGAGACAGTTCCCAGCCGGGCTCGCCACACCACACCGATCAGCTGCCCCTCTTTCGCGATAAGCAGTGGCGGGACGTGTGGCGGGAGAGGACTGATGTGCTGCAGCATGTACAACGCCGCGAGGCGTTCTAAGCCACTGATAAGCGCACGCTGTGTTGTGTATTCAGTGACCGCGTCAGTTGCGCCAGTTATCCTGAAGCGGTATGGGTTTACGCCTCAGTTCCCTTTGCCTGCTCCTGCTTAGCTCTTCTTATGCGTTCGCCGCCGCGAACATCACCGGCGTGGTCACGAACCGGACCGTCAATAAACCTTCGGCTGGCGACGACGTGACCTTGATCCGGCTCGCGCAGGGTATGCAGGAATCGACACGCACCAAGACTGACGCGAAGGGGCACTTCAGCCTGGATGTTCCCGATGAGGGCATTCACCTGATCCGTGTGACGCATGAGAAGGCAAACTACTTCAAACCTGCGCCTCCGGGAACGCAGTCGGTAGATCTGGATGTCTACAACGCCGCAGCCAAGGTTGCCGGTGTGTCGCTGGAAGCGAACGTCATTCGCCTTCAGACGGAAGCGGACGGCAAAAGCCTTCGCATCGTGGAAAACTTCTTTCTCAAAAACGAGTCAAGCCCCCCACGCACACAGTTTGGGGAGCGCGCCTTTGAGTTCACCCTTCCGGATGGCGCTGTCGTCGAAGGCGCCGCGGCGCAGGGCACCGGCGGTATGACGGTGCAATCGCCTCCCGTGCCGCTGCCTGAGAAGGGGCACTACGCTTTCATCTTCCCAATCCGGCCCGGTGGCCAGACCCGGTTCCAGATTTCCTACAAGGTGCCCTACACCGGTTCTCTGCAGTTTGTGCCGCTTGCGACCATGGCGACGGACAACGTTGTGGTGATGATGCCCAAGGCGATGCATTTTGACGGCGGCAGTTCACCGTTCACCTCAGTCGCTGAAGAAGTGGATGCGCAAACCTATGTTGCCCGGAATATCGCGCAGGGCAAAACGACACCCTTTTCCATCAGCGGAGCAGGACAACTGCCGCGAACCGCGACCGGTCCCCAGGACGCTTCCCAGCAGGATCAGGGCTCCGGCCCACCCACCGGTACGCCTGCCACAGGAGCAGACCCCAATGCCGATCCGGGTGCAAACACGAGCGACCGGCGACCGGGCGGTGGTTTGGGAGCACCTATCGGTAGCCC
>CALMAP010000393.1 GCA_937859825.1 uncultured Terriglobus sp.
GAATAATCGAGGTCGGGTAGCTTGAGGACACTCTTGGGTTTCTTCGCTCTTTTCGCCATACTGACGGCCTCCTAGCCGTGGCGAGAAGCATCTCCCAACGGGATTAGTCCTCATAATGTATGGTCCGCCGCGAGACTGCAAGGTTGAGTTTGGTCAAGAAGACAAGTCTGCGGCAATGTATTCGGCCTTTGATGGAGCCGCGTGCTCCTGGCCAGGATGAGTTCCGCTGCGCATCTGTCCTTACAAGTCGGTCGGTCGTAGAAGACCTTATCAGGAGCAGGTTTCAGATGCGCCGTTGTGACTGTTCTTTCGTCCGTACTGTTCCTATGCAGACCTTGGTGAGGAAAGTCGTCGTAGAGCGGGAAAGTGGGAGCGCGTAGCGCTTCCAAGCCGCAGGCGTCTTTTCCGCTCTATCTCATGCTGCCGCGATGCTCACGACAGGCCTGTGATCTTCACCGCTGGAGAGCACAGCCCAGGCGATCCGTGCGAGCTTGTTGGCCATAGCGACAACCAGCACGTTACGTGGCGCTCGTGCTTCGAGCGCGTTCATCCATGCTCCGATAGCGAAACGATCTCGTTTTATGCGCATCGCTGCCGCACGTGCTCCATGGATCAGCACCTTGCGAAGGTAGATGTTTCCGCGCTTGCTGATGCCCAACAGCCTGGCCTTGCCTCCGGTCGAGTACTGCCTTGGAACGAGTCCGAGCCACGCTGCAAAATCTCGGCCCTTGCGGAATGCCGCACCGTTGCCGATGGCGGCAACGATAGCCGTAGCTACGATGGGTCCGATGCCGGGGATCTGCCGGATACGGCAGCAACCGGCGTCGCTCGCAGCGATCTATTCGAGCCTGTCGGTCAACTCGTCGATCTGCTGCTCGACGGTCTTCGACTCATCCCATAGGACGCCGATCAGGCTGCGCATCATCGGCGTTAACGCGTTGTCCGCGTTCTCGAGCACATCGGCCATCCCAGCCTTAAGCTTAGCTGGCTTCTGCGCAAAGACCATGCCGCGCTCCAATAGAAAAGCTCGTATCTGGTTGATGACTGCTGTTCTCCGCGAAACAAGCCGATCACGAATCCGGTGCATCGCCTGCAGGTCGAGCTGGTCATCCGTCTTGATCGGGACGAAGCGCATGTTCTTGCGCTCGACAGCTTCGGCGATGGCCTCCGCGTCCACGAAATCGTTCTTGTTCGACTTCACAAACGGCTTCACGAACTGCGCCGCAATCAGCCGCACATCGTGGCCTTGCTGCTTCAGTGCTCGTCCGAGAAATGGGCTCCGGCGCAGGCTTCGAGGCCGATCAGAGAAGTCTGCATGTTCGCTGTGAATGCCAGCAGTTGCTTCTGCGTGAACTTCTTCTTCACTAGCACCTTGCCCGATGCTCCCAGCGCAACAAGGTGAAACGTCGTCTTGCCCAGGTCGATGCCTACCGAACGAATCTGCATGTCGATGATCCTCCTCTGAAACCGCTGCTACTATCCTCCGCCTCAGCGGAGGGGTACAGCGGCGGACCATCTCATTAGTCGGCTTATGGGAAGCGACCTGCACCAATTTTTTAGCCGCAACCGATCTTGCAATTACCGGAGCATCGCCGCCGCCGTCCACAGTAGCGGGGCCTGTCCGTGGAAGTCGCCGGTGCGGCGTTTGCGTAGCAGGTAATACTCCAGACTGTTGAGCTTGTTGGTACCTTCGCAGACGCTGGTGACGTTGCGGTTCTGGTCCACGTAGCCGGCGAGGCCGAGCCATGCAGCGCGGGCGGGTGCGGCATAAGTCGCCGGGTCAAGCCAGCCGTTCTTTACGCCTCTGACCATGGCGAAACAAAACATGCCGGTGCCGCTGGTTTCAGGCCAGGCTTCTTCGTGATCGATCAGTTGCTTCCACAGGCCGTCCTTGCCCTGGTAGCGCAGCAGGGAAGTCATCATTGTCTTGTATCCCTGCAGGATGCGTGGGTACTTCGGGTGGTCCTTTGGTAAGTCGCGGAGTAACTCTGCCATGCCCACGGCAAACCAGCCGTTGCCGCGGCTCCAAAAGAAAGGCACGTCCGGCGCATGGTAAAAGAGGCCGTTCGGCTGCTGCAACTTATCGAGATAGGCGGCAGCTTCCAGTGCGGCGCGGTCAAGATACTTCTTATCCTTGGTGGCCCGGTACGCCTGCGTCTGCACGATGGTGATCATGTACATGTCGTCTACCCAGAAACGCGTTTCGCCGGTAAGTCCCTGCGCAGTGGGCTTCCCCCATTGCTTGTCGGCGTACTGCAGGCCTAAGTCGAGATACTTCTGTTCCTTGGTGAGGAGATATAACTCCAGCGGCAGGGCACCGCACATGGAGAAGTCCACATGCTCGCCCTGCGGCGGCAACAGCTTGGAGCCTGGGTCGGCCAGAAGCGGATCGAAGCGATCGCGTAGCTTGTCGATCAACGGCTGGTCCTTCGTTACACGCGCAAACTCAAGCGAGCCGTACCATGCGCACACCTCGGGGTAGACAATGCGGTCTTCGTGATAATGCGGGCTGGGCAGGAAGTGTTCCGCTACCGCTTTGGCGACATCTTTCGGCGCGTAGCCCTTGGGAAAGTCCGTAAGGTTGCCGCTGCCACGCATCATGCTTCCGACGGGGGCCTGCATGTTCTCGTGCGGTGCGGAGCCGGGCAGGCCTGCCTGCGCTTCCATGCGGGGCAGCAGCGATGCGGTGAGCGCGCCAAGCGCTAGTTGCGAAATGGAACGGCGGGTAAGTTGCGCGGGCATCGGGTTCTCCTTAGAAAGCTTTCCCTTGAGGTTTAGAGATTCTATTAGGTCGCGCCTACAGCGCTTGGTTGGATATGTGCCCTAATCCTGGGCCTTCGGCCCAGGCTGGTATGGAACGGGCCTTTGGCCCTTACCGACCTAAAAGCAAAAGGGTATAGAGTGCTGACGGCGTATCGACTTAACGGACGGCTTACCGTTAAGCGGGCTTCACGGGTGAGCCCTCAAAGTGAAACTCTTCCGGAATCTGGAACCATCGCGGACCGCCCTCGGCCTCGGTAAGCACGGTCTGCATGGGGTCCATGATGCTCCACCAGCGTTGGGTGTGCGGGTCTTTGGCCATCCGGCGCATGTCTGCATCGAAGTCCGTGCCGTGGTACTCGAAGTAGGCAAAGAGCAGGTCGTTGTAGCGATAGATCGAGTAGTTACGGATGTTGCAGCGTTCGATGGTGGCCAGCACCTCAGGCCACACCGCAGCGTGGTAGCGGCTGTATTCTTCGCGGTGTTCCGGCTTCAGGCCGATTACCTGGGCGTACCGTTTCATCGTGCATGTCCTTCTGCTTTCCTGCGTGGGAATCGCACCAACTCTACCGCACCGACGATGCCGGAGGAAACCGGCTGCAGGTTGTTCATATCCTGCATCTGGAAGCGGTCGCCGTACTTTGCTTTGAGCGCCGTATAGTCGCGCGGCGGCTGGCCCGCGAGCGCATTGATGGCGGTGTTGTACACGCGCACCTCCACGGTATTGTCCCCCGCCTGGATGAAACGCGAGATGTCCAGCGAGTAAGGCGGATGCCAGAGCACACCGGCCGTCTTGCCGTTGACCAGAACGGTGGCGGCCTCGCGTATCGGCGCATCGTATTCGGCGCGCATGCCTGGCCTCGGTGCGGATTGTTGCTTGGGGTTGTCGTTTGCCATCGGTGTCGGATGGCCTCCGTTAAAGCGCAGCTCCGTGCGCTCGCCTGACTTCACGTTGCCGGTGAAGTGAGTGGCGTAACGCACCTCGCCGGAGTAGAAGCGCGTTGCGGGATCGGCTGTCCAATCCATGCCGGATGCGGATGCGCTTCGCTCTGGTGCGGGCGCTGAGAGAGCGCTGCCGGGAAAGGCAATCGTCCAGTCGTGAAGAAGCTCGGCGCGTTCGATTGTCGTGTCACCTCGCGCGACCGGCTGGTTAGGATGAGGGGCTTGAGCCCCTGTGGTTCCATCGGCTTTGTCGACCGCAGCGGCTGAAGCCGTCTGGGTTTGAGCGATGTTTTCGGCACGGCTAAAGCCGTGCCCTTTCAATGGACCTGCTCGTCTCTCGTTCTCGTCTGGTCTGCCGTTCGCGCGGAGGCTTTTGCTCGTGCCCTTGTCGCTGTCACTCGCAACCAGAACGCGCGAGCCGTAGGGCGGCAGCGTGACGCGCTCACCCGCGGTGGCGCGGGTTGCGGAGCCGTCCTCGATCTCCCACCAGGCCAGGTGCGTGTGCCAACTGGTGACGCGCAGCGCAAAGCTCTGCGGTTCGGGTGTTGTGTTCGCGACGAAGTAGACGTCGCTTGCAGGCAGAGCGCGCTGGATGAAGCCGACCGCACCCTCCACGCCGTGCAGGTCGAACGCCGCAGGCACAACGGCCTGCAGTGTAGGCGCGAGCTCCTTCATAGTTACGTGCGCGGCAGTGCGGGCCATGCGCGCGATCGTCGCCTTCAGCTCGGCGGAGTCCTTCTCGTCCATCAAGCCGGGCGCGAGGGATG
The DNA here is from genome assembly GCA_937859825.1 of uncultured Terriglobus sp. GTDB lineage: Bacteria > Acidobacteriota > Terriglobia > Terriglobales > Acidobacteriaceae > Terriglobus. The sequence continues at coordinate 4,470 of CALMAP010000393.1, forward strand.
GCGTTCCATCCACGAAGATTACCTCGCCGCCGGCGCTGGCATACGCCTCAAGCGCCTTCGCCGTCTGCAGGTGCATGCGTGTTGTGGGTGGAACGATCAGTGCTTTTGCCTTGAGTGGATGCGTTTCCAGCGCGGGACCGTCGATGTAGTTCATGTTGTGGCCGCTGCTCAGAACGGCCTGCATCAGCGCGGGTGTGATGCGCTTCTTCATGCCTTCGGTGACGCTCACGTGGCCTGGGACAAAGTCGGCCTGTGCGTCGTCCTCCGGCAGCAGGATCGCAACATCGTTCGCGGCCGCGCCCTGCCGCAGGAGCCAGCTCACGCGCTGCAGGTACTGCGTAACGGCAGGCATCACCGGCCACCACGGGTTATGTGCGTTGAAGACTGCTGCGGCATAGAGCGAGTAGCCCGGCTCCTGCGCGTAGACTGGCGAGTAAGGCCAGCCGTGCCCGATGATCTGGTTCACGCCTTCCAGGAACATGCGGTCCGCCTCCGCCTTCATGTCCAGCGGGGTGGCACGAAAGGCGGGCGAGTGCAGCCAGGTCCAGGTCTCGGCACTGGTAATGTTGTTGCCGAAGATGTGGTTCGCGCTCGACGTCCAGCGCGTGAAGGAGAAATTGTTCCACTGCGGTCCTTCGCCTTCGGGTAGCTGTGGCACCTGCTCGTCGCTTAGTGTGGCGGCGGGCTCGCCGTAGGGCTGTGAGCGGAACTTCGTGTCGTGCGCCGTGGCGAACTGTGCCATGGGCCGCAGGTAGTTCTCGCGAACAAGATCGCTCAGGGTCACGCCCCAGTCATGGCGGATGGCATGGGCCTGAGGGGTGCCGCCCTGCCATAGCTG
>CALMAP010000394.1:0-3697 GCA_937859825.1 uncultured Terriglobus sp.
ATCATGATGCGTGCAATCCACTTGCGTGCGCCAACTTTGTTCAGCAGCAGGTTACTGGGCAGATCGAACAGTGACGACCCAAGGAAAAATATGCCCGCGCCAAAGCCGTAGACCGAGTCGGAGAGGTGCAGGTCGCGTTTCATCTCCAGCGCGGCAAAGCCGACATTCACGCGGTCAAGGTAGGCCAGGATGTATAGAAGAAAAATATAGGGGATCAACCGCAGAGCAATCTTGCGGTAGATCGCCTTACCCTCCAGGTCAGAGGGAGCGGTTCGATCGGGAGCAGGCATGTGGGGTTCAGATGCCGTATCCGGAAATTGGCTCCAGAAATCGCACGACGCCGATTCACGGGACGCAACTTCGCCTGCATTTTCTTTTTCGCAGTCAGAAGTGCCTCCTGCTTGGCCACGCATGACGATTCCGTTGAACCCTGCGCCGCAACAAAGGAGAGGAAGACCGTCCTGCCTCTGCCTGCTCAGGCTAAATTTTCTCCTTGACGGTCTAGGAGTCTTACCTTTACTTTCTCCCTAGTTCAACTAGGAGAATTGCATGTCCGACGCGGCCGATCTTGTTCAAGGCACCCTGGAGTTGCTGATCCTGAAGGCGGTATCGCTTGGCCCGTTGCATGGCTACGGCATCCTGCAGCGCATCGAGCAGTTGAGCCGCGAGCGATTGCTGATTCAGCAGGGCTCGCTGTATCCCGCGCTCTACCGGCTTGAGGCGAGCGGCGCGCTGCTTACCGAGTGGTCCACCAGCGAGAACAATCGCCGCGCCAAGTATTACCGCTTGAGCGAAGCGGGGCGGGAGCAACTGGCTGCGGAGACAGAACGCTGGAGCAGGGTAGCCCGCATCATGTCCGCGATCCTGCGGGTAACGGAAGCACCGGCTGCGGCAGGTCAGGCATGAAAGTTCCCAGCTTGTTCCACCGTCTGAGTGCGTAGGCGCGTGCTTTGCGCTTGCGCCGCCGCGTTGAGAACGGCATACAGGACGAGATCCGTTTTCACCTCGAAGAACATGCCGCGAAGCTTGTGGCAGAAGGCGTGTCTGAAAGCGAGGCCTACCGGCAGGCGCGCGTGGCTTTTGGAGGAATGGAGACCTCGAGAGATGGCGTTCGCAGCGCCGTAGGCATACGCCCACTGGATGAGTTTTTCGCAGACCTGCGGTATGCCGCACGCATTCTGCGCAACAGCCCCGGCTTTACCGCAATTGCGGCGGGCTCATTAGCGCTTGCCATTGGGGCGAACACCACCATGTTCTCCGTGGCCAACTTCATGCTGCTGCAACGCCTGGCCGTGCCACGCGCGACCGAACTGCGCATGCTGTACCACCAGGACCAGGAGCACTCGGTCTATCACATGAGTTGGGGCAGCTGGTTCTCCGGCGAGAACGGTCTTTCGCAGTCCGATGCGTTTACCTATCCCGTCTACCAGCAGGTGCGCCGCGATCTTCGCGCCGCGGGAATCGAGTTGTTCGCCTTCAAGGGCCTCCGCACCGTGAACGCCGCCTACGGTGGTTCCGCGCAGGCGGTGCAGGCGGAACTCGTCTCGGGTAACCTGTACGGGCAGATGGAGACCAAGCCGTTGCTGGGCCGCGGCATCCAGCCACAGGACGACGGCGCACCCGGCTCCGGGGCTGTAGCGGTGTTGAGCTATGGCTTCTGGCAGAGCATGTTCGGCGGCTCGCCGGATGTACTGGGCAAGGTGGTCCGCGTCGATACCTTTCCGGTCACGGTGGTGGGCGTGAATGCGCCAGGCTTCACGGGTGCTGAGAACGTGCAGCGTTCGCCTGAGCTGTTCTTGCCCATGTCGATGATCGGCAACCTGCGCGCGACGCTGGGTAAAGAAGTGGTGCTGCAGAGCAACAACCTGGGCTGGATTCAGTTGATGCTGCGCAAGCCCGCAGGCATGCCTGAGAGTGTGCTGCGCGACCGGCTGAACCAGTCGTTTCATGCCGCGGTGCTTGCGACCGTCACGCCCAAGAAGGGTGAGACCGTGCCAACCGTGGTCCTGGAAGATGGCAGCCGCGGCCTCGCGCAAAGTGCGCGCTTTCTGCGCAAGCCCATCTACGTATTGCTCGGCCTGGTGGGGTGCGTGCTCCTGCTGGCGTGTGCGAACGTTGCGAACCTGATGCTCGCACGCTCCAGCAACCGGCAGCGCGAGATCAGCGTGCGTCTTGCGCTGGGTGCGGGCCGCGACCGCATCTTCCGGCAGCTTCTGGTTGAGTCACTCCTGCTGGCTGCAATCGGCGGTGCGGGCGGAGCTTTGCTGGGCTACCTTGGCCGTATGGGCGCACCCGCCCTGCTCAACACCGCATGGGACAACACGGCGGTGCCTGTGCCGTTTAGCTGGCCGGTCTTCGGCTTCACCTCGGCTATCACGCTGATTACCGGCATTCTGTTCGGCGTTGCGCCTGCTTGGCAATCGACCGGGACGGACGTGAACACGGCGCTGAAGCAGGGTGCCCGCTCTGCATCCCGGCGCCGCACCGCCTGGACGGGCAAGGGACTCGTCGCCTTCCAGGTAGCGATGGCCACATTGCTGGTCGCCGGTTCCGCGCTCTTCTTCCGCACGATGATGAACCTTGCCGCAGTGCATCCGGGTTTCGAACCGGCAGGTCTGTTGCTTGCCGAGTTGCAACCGCCTGACCGGCAGTATGCAGGCGCAAAGAGCATCGTCCTGCACCAGCAGTTTCTTGAGCGCTTGTCCGCGATTCCCGGGGTGGATGGCGCCACTCTTGCCGTGGTGCCGCTGATCTCGAATTCGAATTGGAACAGCGGCATGCGCGTGGAGGGTGACACGCAAGCGAATGCCTCAGAAGACTTCGACCCAGGTCATAGCTCGAACTTCAACATGATCAGCCCGGAGTTCTTCTCCGTCATGAAAATCCCGGTCATTGCAGGCCGAGGCTTCACGCCACAGGACACCTCAACCTCACCGTATGTGACGGTGGTGAACCAGGCATTTGTGAAGAAGTTCTTCCAGGGGCAGAGCCCGATCGGCAAGCGCATCTCAGACGGTGAGCACGAAGCCGACGGCAAGAGGATCCGCAACTGGTTTACCGTCGTGGGTGTGTGTGCGGATACGCAGTACTCCGATCTGCGCACCGCGCCCAGTCCCATCTACTTCACGGATATGTTCCAGGCGCGCGACTTCACGCCGAATGCTCAGGGTGCTACCTACATCCTCCGCTCGCAGCGCAGCCCGGCTGAGCTGGTGATTGCCATGCGCAACGCGGCGCTCGCGATCGATCCGGATTTGCCCCTTGTGAACATACGCACGCAGGTGCAGCAGATTGCCGATGTCTCGCGCCAGGAGCGCATGTTTGCCGCGCTCACCGCAGGCTTCGGGCTGCTGGCGCTGGCGCTTGCCTGCGTAGGTATCTACGGCGTCATGGCCTACACGGTCTCGCAGCGCACGCATGAGATCGGTATCCGGCTCGCACTCGGGGCTGAGCGCGCCCGTGTGCGCGGCATGGTGCTGCGTGAGGCAACATGGGTGGCGGGCATTGGGGTGGTGGTCGGGCTTGCCGCGGCGATTGCGCTTGCGCGCGTCGTGAAGAGCCTGCTCTACAACCTCAATCCCCATGTCCTTCGCAATCTGCACCACCGACGCGCGTGTGATCCCGTTCAGCACGGAGTTCGCCAGCGGCGACGTGAACAGCTTGCCATCCTTCACCAGGAACAGGTTTTCTCCTGACC
>CALMAP010000394.1:3707-10657 GCA_937859825.1 uncultured Terriglobus sp.
CTACAACCTCAATCCGCGCGACCCGGCCAGTCTCACGCTTGCGGCCGCGCTGCTTCTGCTGGTTGCGCTTTCCGCAAGCTGGCTGCCGGCAGCGCGGGCGGCAAGGCTGGAACCGGTGATTGCACTGCGCCAGGAGTAACGAAGCAAAGGGGCAGGTGGAGCACCCTACTCCTCGGTTGCAGCAGCCAGCAAGGGTGCAACACCTGAGATTTCTTCAAAGTCAATCAAGCGCGGGCCGCTGCCATCGTCCAACGGCATCTCGGTAATGCTCTTCAGGCTGCGGGTGATTGTGGTGGTCTTGCCGCGGATGCTGCCCAGCGTGTTCTGCACGGTGCCAACCTGCTTCTCTGCTTTCTCGAGCAGTCCACCGAAGTTGTTGAACTCCGTCTTGACGCGGCCCAGCACCTTCTCGATCTCTCGGCCTTTGCGCTCCATGGCAATGGTGTGGAAGCCCATGCGAAAGCTGGTCAGGATCGCCATGAGGGTAGACGGGCCGGCGATGGTCACATTGCACTGCTGCTGCAGATCGCTTTGCAGGCCGGGGCGCTGCATGACCTCGGCGTAGAGACCTTCGGTCGGTAAGAACAGGATTGCGTGCGGAAGCGTGTAGGGCTCGGCGATGTACTTCTCGCAGATGCGCTTGCCTTCGGTACGAATGGCGCGGTCAAAGGCGTCGCCTGCTTTCTTCACATCGTCCGGTAAGCCGGCCTCGCGTGCGTCCTGCAGGCGCTCCCAGTCCTCACGGGGAAACTTGGAATCGATGGCGAACCACGCCGTGCCGCTGCCCTGCGGGACCTTCAGGGCGTACTCCACGCGCTCATTGCTGCCCGGTTTCATCTCAACGTTCTTTTCATACTGTTCGCGGGAGAACATCTGCTCCAACTGCATGCCGAGCTGGAATTCGCCGACCACGCCGCGCGCTTTCACATTGCTGAAGACGCGCTTCAGGTCGCTCACACCGGTGGCGAACTCGCGCATCTCGCCGAGGCCTTTCTGTACTTCGCCAAGATGCGTGGTCACCTGGCCGAAGCTGGTGGTGAGCCGCTCATTCAGTGTGGCGTTCAGCTTTTCGTCCACGGTGGCGCGCATCTGCTCCAGCTTTTCGGTGTTATCGGCGTTCAGCCTGTTCAGCCGTTCTTCGACCACGGCACGCATGCGCTCCTGATGGCCCTGCATGGACTCACGCAGGGCTTCGTAACTCTGCGTATTGCGTGCCGACAGGTCCGTCAGTTTGGTGTGGAGCGCGTCCCGTGCCTCCAGGCCAGTCTTGCTGGTGCTTGCAAAGAACGCTGTCAGGCGCTCGCCGATGCCGGTCAGTTCCGTATGCATCAGCTTGCGAAGCTGCTCGCTGGAAGCGCCGTTGTCGTTACGAAAGCCGTTCAGGCCGTCGATCAGCTTGCCTTGCAGCAGGGCGATGCTGTTGTTCACTTCTTCACGTAGGGCGCGGCTGGCTGTGTCGGCAGCAGCGCGGTGCCTCTCGGTGATCTCCGTCTGTTCGCGGCGCGATTCCGCCTGTTCGCGGCGCATGTCGGAGAGGGCATTGCGCAGGGTACTCTCCGTACCGTCCGCCCGGGCCTGCAGCGAGGTCAACGCCTCGGGCAGGCGCAGCAGGCGCTCATCCGTGACGGGCGGTTTTCGCAGCAACAGAGCAATCAGGACAAGCAGGACCAAAGCCTGCAGCAGAGCAACAACCAGCAGCATCTCTTCGCTTTCCCTTCACCAAAAGAATAGCGCGGACTGCTTCCTATTCGCCCGTAATGCAGGTGCCCCTTCTTTTGCAGCTTCTCGCGAGGGGGTGGAGGGCATTCGTGCGAACGCACGCAGAAACATTGTGAACAGCCATAGACCTACGTGGCGCTTCTTACCCGTGCTCGTATAGAGCGCGACAATGGAGCCACCCACGTTGTCGACCACCGCCAGGCTGCACCTTTGCCTGTGCACTTTCGGAGAATGTTGCTCTATCCGCTACTTTCCGGGTTCGCCCTTGCTTTCCACCGTCCTATACAATCGTCTTCTCAGCATCTGGCATCTGCGGGCCGCATGGAACAGGGTCTCAACGAGGCAGATACGGATGTGTGCTGACCTTCCGGGGTGCAGGCGAGCTCCTTACGGGGCATAGTTTCGGGCTCCTTGCGGAGTTCAGTTTCAAGCTCTTTGCAGAGCGCAGTTTCGAGGTCCGCCACCGGCGGCTTCAGCAGTGAGGATGTGCGTATCTTTACCGTGAAATCGAAGGGCCCCGGCCCTTCCAGTCAACAGAGACCGGGTGTGCGCTCCTCTGCGCGTCCTTTCTGGGCGGGGTTCCTCACTCCGGCAGTTACGCGCGGCTTTGCCGCCGGACTCCTGCTCGCTCCTGTCGCCACCCTTGCCGCATCGGAAGCAGCGTTTGCACAAGCTGCCCCGGCAGTCGCTGCGACGGCTGCGGCACCGTCGCTCCCGCTATGCGCTCCGCAGGTTATCGGCAACCGGCGCATTCCCAAGGAGTCCGTGATTGCGCGGCTCTTCTCCCGCCAGGGCGACCAGTATGACGCCGCAACTGTGGAGCGCGACTTCAACGCGCTGTGGAACACGGGGTACTTCGAAGATGTCCGCATTGAGCGTGCCACCAGAGACACCTGCACCCAGCTCATCGTCTACGTCCGTGAAAAGCCCACCATCGGCGAGATCAACTACAAGGGTCTGAACGCAGTCACCCAGAGTGATGTGTTGGAGCGCTTCAAGAAAGCCAAGGTCGGCATCTCTGTGGAAAGCCAGTATGACCCCACGCGGATCAAAAAGGCCGAGGTCGTTCTGAAGGGTCTGCTGGCAGAGCATGGCCACCAGTTTGCGACGGTCAATTACGAGATCAAGACGATTCCGCCCTCGCGCGTGAATCTGACCTTCATCATCAAGGAAGGCCCCACCGTGAAGGTGGGGAACGTCCAGTTCGAGGGAAACCACTCCATCAACTCGCGCACGCTGCGCGCGGCGATGAAGAATACCAAGCCCGTGGGCATCCCCCACTCCATCATTCTGGAGAACCTGTTTGCCCGCACTTTCGACGCCACCAAGCTGGATGAAGACGTCGAGCGCGTGCGGTATGCCTACCGCGATCGCGGCTACTTCAAGATGCAGCCCGGCGAGCCAGTCACGCAGGTGCGCAACGCGGGTGGCATCAATCCATTTACGCTGCGGCCTTCGCATGGCAAACGCATCGATATCCGCATTCCCGTGGACGAGGGCGATCGTTACAAACTGGGCGGCATCAACTTTACGGGTTACGACAAGCAGCGTTTTGCCGCTGCCGCGCTTCGGGCTCAATTTGCGCTGAAGGATGGTGACATCTTCAACGCGACACTTTTTGGCAAGGGCCTTGAGAACCTGCGCAAGGCCTTCGGTTCCGACGGCTGGATCAACATGGCCGCCGTGCCCGCGCCGCGCTTCGACGAGCAGAAGAAGTTGATCTTCCTCGACATCGACATCGACCAGGGCAAGCAGTTCTTCGTCTCGCGCATCGAGTTCACGGGCAACACCCTCACGCGCGATCGCGTTATCCGCCGTGAGCTGCTGCTGGAAGAGGGTCAGAAGTACAACAACCAGCTCTGGGAGCTCTCCATCCAGCGGCTGAACCAGTTGAACTATTTCGAAAATCTAAAGGCAGACACCGATTCCGAAACGCGCACGAACGCCGACGAAGGCACCGTCGACCTCCTGCTGAAGCTGAAGGAAAAGGGCAAGAACTCCATCGGTCTGAACGGCGGCCTCTCCGGTCTGTCGGGCTCGTTCGTCGGCTTGAATTATGAAACGAACAACTTTCTCGGTCTCGGTGAAACGCTTTCGGTACAGGCCAACATTGGTGACCTGCAGCGCAATCTGACCTTCGGCTTTACCGAGCCGTACTTCCGCAACAAGCCGATCTCGCTTGGCGTCCAGGTTTATGCGCAGAAATACGATTTCAACCCGGCCAAAAGCTACGGTACCAGCGGTGCCAGCGTAAACCTGACCAACGCGCAGCAGTCGCTCTTGACGAACTACAACCAATCGTCTACCGGCCTTACGCTGTCCCTCTCCACGCCGCTGCGGCACCTGTTCCGCAACACGGGCGTGACCCGGGCCGGTGTCTCCTATGCGCTGCAGCGTTCGAACATCACCACCTTTAACGACAACACGCGGAATGTCTTTGAAACGCTGAACTTCCGCAGCGGCATCCAGCAGACCAATGCGCTGAATGGAATCCTGTCCTCGATCATCACGCCGAGTCTTACCTACTCCTCGGTAGACCGTGCTGTCGGCCCGCACAGCGGACGCGACTTCAATTTGGCCGTGCAGTTCGCCGGTGCAGGCGGCAACGTCAAATACATCTCACCGGTGCTGAGCCTGCGCCAGTTCTATCCAATGAAGGGACTGCGCATCAGCCGCGAGGGCCACAATGTACTGGGTATGCGCCTGCAGGCAGCGCATTCCGAGGGCTTCGGCGGCCAGGTTGCGCCTCCGTTCAACCGCTTTTACTCAGGCGGTGAGGCGGAACTGCGCGGCTTCGATATCCGCTCGGGCGCCCCCTACACATTCATCCCCACCCGTATCAACTTCAATCTGACGAACCCGGATGGGTCGACCGTTCCACGTGATCCGTCGAACACGGCACTCGGCAACCTGACGATTCCACTGCCAATCTACCGCCTGGTGCAGGTGGGCGGCGACACATCGATCACCAGCAACATCGAGTACCGTATTCCCATTGCGCCGCAGGTCAGCTTCGACTTCTTCACAGACTTCAACATGACCTTCGATGCGCTGCCCAGCCAGCTTCGCCAAAGCGTGCTCGGCCAGACGCAGATCACCAGCCCGCTTTATGGCTGTCCTGTCATCACCAACGGTGCCTGCTCCGGTGGCCGGCAGGTCAGTTTCCCATCGCTGCTCACAACGGCACCCGGCACGAACTTCGTTCCACGCATGTCGAACGGCGCGGAAATTTCGGTGATCCTGCCGATCGTGAATGCACCCTTCCGCATCTTTTACGCCTACAACCCGCTACGCCTCTACGAGAGCCTGCCGCAGCAACTCGCGGTCGACAACACGACCTTCCGCGGCTTCTTCCCTCAGGCCGACCCAAGCTGCGTAGCCACCAGCACGCACCTGTGCGCGCTGACAGGCGCCGGCGCCTTCAGCTACGCCCAAGCCCTGCAGCTCTACGGCGCAAATTACGTGCTTCGCGAGCCGCGCAAGACGATCCGGCTCTCGGTCAGCACCACGTTCTAAGTCGATGCATGCAAGCAGAAAGGGCATCCCGATGGGTGCCCTTTCTGCTTGGAGTTCGATCTTTGTTTTCAGCCTTTAGTTTGGCGGTGAGATCTGCTTCTCAGGCGCTTGTGGCGCTTCTCAAGGAAAGCAAACCCCTTCATTGCGTTACAGGATGACAAACCTTGGTCTTGGAGGACGAGTGTAGTTACAGAATCTGCGTACAAAGGAATTAATACGCCCGCTGGTACATGCGGGAGATGCGGTCGTGCCAGCCGAGGCGGTCTTCGTCCAGCAGCGCCCAGGCGAAGCCGAGACCGAGCGGTACCGCCGCGAGCGCCATCGCGAACAGCCGCTTGCGGATTGCCTTGCGCGTGGGATTGTCGTCGCTGAAGGTGCAGAAGGCGATGCGGGCGTAGCGCATGCCGGGGGTCGCGTCTGCCAGGGTGGAGAAGAGCAGCAGGTACATGATGCCGAATGCCACCAGCGTGCCTATTGCGGAGAGCGTGGCAAAACCGCCCTGTGGCAGCACGGGGGAGGCGTAGGCCGCGGCGGCTACAGCAAGCAGGAAGGCAGCGCCGATGCAGCAGGCGTCAACCGCGGCCGCCATGCAGCGGCGCGAGACCGGAGCCGTGTAGATCGGCAACGCAGTCGAGGTCTGCGCGTCCGGATGGGTCGCATCGTGTGGTGCCTGCCAGGAATCCAGGCGGATGCTCGACCATTCCGGCAATGCACTCGCGCTTTCCAGGGATGGAACGGTGGAGAAGGCGCTGGCCTCCACCTCGAAGATGCGTAGCTGGGCACGGTCAGGAGAGGCGTCCGCCTCGTCGCGCAGTGGACCTTCGGCTAGGCGAGGACGCGCCTTGCGCGCGGCCACAAGCTGGCGCGGGAACTCGATCAGGTTGGTAGGCAGTGCGGTGGGTGTCTCCAGTGGGCCATCGGGAACGAAGCGGTAGGGTACCACCTCTTCCGGCTTCGCCATCTCCGCCGCAAGCATGTCGGCAAACGACTGCGGCTGCGAAGGTGCCGCAGCGATATGTGCCTCAGGCATTACGGGGGTGGCGACCGTAGCGGCTCCCGGTTCAGGAGCGGCTGCCATTTCGAAGAGCGTTGCCGCCAACGGCATGTGGTCTTCGGCAGTCTTGTTCCACTGGTCGATCTCGTCCAGGAGTTGCTGTTGCGCTACTGCGATGGCATTCGCGTTGCGGCGAGCGATCTCGGCGGCCGCTTCGGCCTGCCGCATGGCCACCTCGGCTTCTTGCTGCAGGAAGTCGCGATACGAAACGCTCTTTGCAAAGCGCGCGGCTACGGAGTCAGCGATGCCTTTCCCGCGCTGCCTGCGCGGGGCCACCTCTTCCATGCCTGGCAATGCCGGCTGGGCGGTTGCGGCGCGCAGGGGAGAACGCCGCTTGCGGTGTTCCGCAAGGCGCTCCGTCACCTGCAGGCGAAGCTGGTCCTGCTCCTGCTCTGAGACGGTGGTGGGTGGCAGAGGTTGCAGCGGCAATGGGCTTGCGGTGCTCAAGAGAGGGGAACTCGCTTTCCGTAAAATGGTGCAAACGTGGTGTGGTTAGAGTCGATGCGATGGATGCGCAGTTTCGGAAGTGTTTTGGGGTCCGCCCCGCGATCGCAGTTGCGGCTTCACTATGCCGTCTTTTGCTTGTGTATCACGCAGGCAGTTGCCTCAAACGTAACTGTTTACGCGCAGGAGGTGCTTAAAAAGGCACCTCTCTCAAAGC
>CALMAP010000395.1:0-3092 GCA_937859825.1 uncultured Terriglobus sp.
CCGCGGTACCGCTGCCCGTGAACGTCCAGCCTTTCGTCCAGCCGTCCTGCGAGGGCTTCGCAATGATCCCGTAGCCGGGTGCGCGCACCGCATCGTCATGCTGCAGGCTGAGTGTTACGTGCACGACGTTGGGAGCGTACGGCTCAAGCACCACGGTGCTGCCGTTGCGCTGCAGGATGGTTTGCTGCGCGAGAGCGGATGAACCAATAAGAACAGGCAAGAGCAGAGACAACATCGCGCATCCGCGTCGTGACATGAGAGTTCCTCGGTGCCATGCTACGGGATTGCAGCAATCTTCAGAATTTGTATTGAAGGGCCCGCCTGAAGCCGTGCCCTTTCAAAAGAGCTTCTGAGTCCGTCAGGTAAGAGCGTTTCTCAGCTTTCGCGGATGAGCATGGCAAGAGGCGCAAGCACCTACTTCGCACCCAACTCATGCAGGAAGAACGCCAGCGTGTCCGCCGCCACATCCAGCCGCTTGCTCAGCGGCATGCCCGCACCGTGTCCCGCGCGCGTTTCGACACGAATCAGCACGGGTGCCGGCCCCGCCTGGTCCGCCTGCATCTGTGCCGCGAACTTGAACGAGTGCGCCGGAAAGACGCGGTCGTCGTGGTCTGCCGTGGTGATGAGCGTTGCGGGATAGCGCGAGCCGGGCTTCAAGTTATGCAGCGGGGAATACTTGTAGATCGCGTGGAACTCGGCCTCATTCTCCGAGGGCGAGCCGTAGTCCTGCTTCCAGCCGAAGCCGACAGTGAACTTGTCGAAACGGAGCATGTCCATCACGCCCACCTGCGCGTTGGCGGCGGCGAACAGTTCCGGGCGTTGCGTGAGCATTGCGCCCACGAGCAGACCGCCGTTCGAGCCACCCTGGATCGCCAGCTTCGGCGTGGAGGTGTACTTCTCCCGAACGAGGTACTCGGCGCAGGCGATGAAGTCGTCGAAGACGTTCTGCTTCTTCAGCTTCATGCCCGCCTGATGCCACGCCTCGCCGTATTCGCCGCCGCCGCGCAACGACGCCTGCGCATAGATGCCGCCGTGTTCCAGCCACGTGATCAGCGTAGGCGAGAAGGCAGGCGTGAGTGAAATGTTGAAGCCGCCATAGGCGTAGAGCAGCGTCGGGTTCTGTCCATTGCGCTCCATACCTTTTTTAGCGGTCAGAAAGACGGGCACCTTTGTGCCGTCTTTCGAGGAGACGAAGACCTCAGTGGTGACATACTGCAACGGGTCAAAGTTCAGCTTCGGCTGCCGATAGACGGTGGACTGCATCGTCTTGAGGTCGAGCCGGTAGATCGTGCCGGGTGCCGTGAAGTTGGTAAAGGTGTAGAAGGTCTCGCTATCGTCGCGCTTGCCGCGCAAGCCCGAGACGGAGCCGATGCCGGGCAGCTTCAGCGCCTGTAGATGCTGGCCGTCTTCCTGGAAGACCTCTATCGTGGAATGTGCGTCTGTCAAGTAGTTGGCGACAAGCTTCCGGTTTACCAGGGACACGTCGTCGAGCTTGCTTTTGCTCTCCGGCAGCACGGTCTTCCACTGCTTACGGTCTGAGTGGTCCAAGTCAATTTGGACGACCTTGCCGTTGGGAGCATTCAGCGTGGTGTAGAGCCAGAACTTCGTACCGTCGTTCCCGATCACGTGAAAGGCCGCGTCCGGCGTATCGATCAGGCGAACGATCTTCGCACCCGGCGTGGTCAGGTCCAATACCGCGAGTTCATTGTTCGGGCTGGTTCCCTTGTTTTGGGAGAGTACAAGGTAGCGGCCATCGTCCGTAATGTGCGTGCCGAGAAAGATCTCCCGGTCATCAGGCCGCTCGAAGACCAGCCTGTCGGCGGACTGCCCCGTGCCGAGTTGGTGGTAGTAGATCTTCGGCGCGTTGGTGACTGCCTTCAGCTCCGTGTTGCCGGTGGGCGGGTCAAAGTGAGTGTAGTAGAAGCCACTGCCGTCTTTGCGCCAGGTGGCGCTGCCGAACTTGGTCCAGTGAATGACATCTGGCAGGTCCTTGCCGGTGGCGATCTCGCGCACGGTGATCTTCATCCAGTCGCTGCCTGCTTCCGCCAGAGAGAACGCAGCGAGCCGGCCATCGTCCGTGATGCTGGCACCGTTCAGGGCGACGGTGCCGTCAGCGGAGAGCGTGTTGGGATCGAGCAGCAGGTGCGGTTCGCCGTTCAGGCCTTCGGTCCAGTAGATCGGCGACTGGTTCTGCAGGCCCGTATTGTGACTGTAGACATAGCGGCTGCCGTAGCGCACGGGCGCGGAAAACCGCTCGAAGTTGAACAATGCCTCCATGCGGCTGCGTAGCGCGTTGCGCATGGGGGCGAGCGGCGCGAAGTACTGCGCGGTCACTTTGTTTTCCGCGTCGATCCAGGCACGCGTCTCCGGCGCATCCACGTCTTCCATCCAGCGGTAAGGATCGGCGACAGCCGTGCCGAAGTAAGTGTCAGTCTGATTGGAGATGTGGGGCTTCGGATACGACAGCACGGGATTGTTCCTTTGAAGAGAGTTGGTCGGGTTGGCAGCGGGCAGGGTCTGCGCGGCGCAGATTACGGTGCCAGCGAGCAGGGCTGGAGACAGTATCGGGATCAGAAATCGGGTGAGACGAACGGAATGGGCGCGCACTTGTCCTCCGCAAACATCCGCGAAAAGCTAAAGTGAGTCTACCCGCGCTTACTCTAACCGGAGCGGCGTGGTCTGACTACCTGCGTGGTCAGGAGAGGAAACATGTCCCTCACACTTCGCAAAATCACAGGGTGCATAACTGCCGTGCTTCTGGCTGCGTACGCTGCAAGCGCCCAGCAGGCACAGCCATCTGCGCCGCCTGAACCTGCGCCGGACGTGCTGCGCACCGGTACGTCCCTGGTGCTGGTGCCTGCAACCGTGGACATCAAAGGCCAGATTCTTTACGGCCTAAAGGCGAACCAGTTTGAGGTCACCGCGGATGGCATGCCACAGCGCTTTCGCTTGGAAGAAGATGCCGATGCGCTCGGCCTGTCGCTTGTCGTGGTGGTGCAGTGCTCCCGCTCTGCCGTGGTGGAGTACGGCAAGATCGAGCAGTTGCCTACGGTCATTGAGAATCTGGTGGGTGCCGCTCCGCATGAGATCGC
>CALMAP010000395.1:3102-4339 GCA_937859825.1 uncultured Terriglobus sp.
AACTGGTGCAGCCGTTCACAAAAAAGATGGACAAGGTGAACGCGTCCATGGCGCACATGGGCCCGTGTGAAGACGGCGATGCCGCAACGATGGACGCTCTCAGCTACGCCGCCTCCATCCTGGAGAACAGGGAAAGCCGCAACCGCCGGGCAATCCTGCTCATCAGCGAGACGCGGGACCACGGCTCAAAGGTGAAGGAACAGGACGTGATCGCGCAGCTTGGCCGCAACAACATCGTGGTCGACAGCTTTGCCTTCTCCCCTTACCGCGACAGTTTGAAGAAAGAGGTCAAACCCGGTCATGGAAGCGGTGCCTTCGGGTTTGGTCTGAATCTGCTGCTTGCCGCGATCCAGTCTCTGCGCGAAAATGTGCCCAAAACGGTATCCCGTCTGAGCGGTGGCGAGTACGACAACTTCGGAACGAAGAAGGGCTTTGAAGAGGGTTTCGGCCGGCTGACCAATCGCATTCATAACTACTACCTGCTCAGCTTTACCGTTCCGCAGAAAATCCCGGACGGACTGCATGAGATTCACGTAACCGTACCGGAGTATCCGCAGGCTACGATTCGATCGCGCCGCGACTTCTGGAGTGGCGATGTGCCAAAGGTGGAGTAGGTGCGTTCTAACGGTAGGGCAAACGAAACGAATGCCACGAGGCCTGTGCCCCACGTTCAAGAAGCCAACGTGGGAGGGATGAGCGCATCACCAAAGAATCGTCATTTCGACCGGAAGCGAAAAGCAGGTCCTTCGTCGCTACGCTCCTCAGGATGACACTCCACGTGGAGAGCTGACACCAACATGCGTAATCGCTCCGGGTCGTGGTCGCGTTAGCATCGGCACATGCACCAGCCGGCCAAGATAGACACTTCAGACACCACGCTGGAACGCGGTCTCTCCACGGCCGGAGCGCTGGGCGCCAACATCATCGACATGGTGGGTGTGGGCCCGTTCATCACGCTGCCCTTGATCGTCACGGCCATGCATGGTCCGCAGGCGATACTCGGCTGGCTGCTTGGCGCGTTGCTTTCATTGTGCGACGGCTGTACGTGGAGCGAACTCGGCACGGCGCATCCTGAGGCCGGCGGCTCCTATGCCTATCTCAAGTCCGCCTATCCTCCGCGACTGGGCCGCTTCTTCAGCTTTCTTTACGCATGGCAACTTCTCTTCTCCGCGCCGCTCTCGATTGCGTCAGGCTGCATCGGCTTTGCCCAGTATGCGGGCTGGTTTCTGCCCCACGC
>CALMAP010000395.1:4349-12649 GCA_937859825.1 uncultured Terriglobus sp.
CCATTGCTGCGTGCGCTGTCATCGTGTTTCTGCTTCTGCAGCCTATCCGCCGCATTAGCGCGATGACACGCGGGCTCGGCGTGATGGTGCTGGCAACGCTCGTTGCCGTGATCGCCGTAGGCTTTAGCCATTTCTCCGCGGGAATGGCATTCAACTTCCCGCAAGGTGCTTTCCACCTGAATGGCGCGTTTTTTGCTGGACTTGGCGCGGGCCTGCTTATCTCCGCCTACGACTACTGGGGCTACTACAACGTCTGCTTTCTTGCAGGCGAGGTGCGCGATCCGACAAGGACGATCCCACGCGCAGTGCTGGGATCGATTGCCATCGTGGGCACACTTTACCTGCTGATGAACGTGTCGGTGCTGGGTGTTCTTCCCTGGCGCGATCTCACGGCAGCCGACGCCGGGGCGCGCCGGTACACCATCGCCACCTTTACCGAGCGTGCGTTTGCCTCAAATGCCTGGGCACACGGGGCCGCAACGCTCGCCGTACTGCTGGTTGCAGCCGCTTCCCTTGCCTCTGTCTATGCGTTGTTGCTGGGCTACTCGCGGATACCGTTTGCCGCGGCGCGTGACGGAAATTTTCCCGCTGTCTTCGGGCGGCTGCACACGCGGCTGCGCAGCCCTGTGGTTTCGCTGTTTACGCTCGCTGGCATCACGGCCGTGTGCTGTCTGTTTCGCCTGCAGGAGGTAATCGCCTCGCTCGTGGTGCTGCGGATCCTTTTCCAGTTCCTGCTGCAGGGCATCGCGGTGCTGCTGCCGAAGCACCGCCGCGAGCGGCGAAAGCCTGGCCGTTTCCGCATGCCTCTATATCCGCTGCCCGCACTGGCTGCCCTGGCTGGATTTCTCTTCATAGTTTTCTCGAGACCGGCAATCGTTACGGAACTGCGGCTTGCGCTATTCGTTTTGGTCACAGGCGCAATCGCATACCTTGTCCGTTACCGTTCCGCCGCGTGGCAGGCGGTAAACTAGCCGGAATGTCAACGCTTGCAACTGTGTCGATCGCCATTGGGGCGTCGGCTGCTACGCTCGGACTGCTGGCGGGTGGCGCGGCCTACGCGTCGCGATGGCCCGGTTCCCAGATCTTTGGCAGAACACTGATCGACGCGCCCGAAACCAATGCATTGCGGCATACTGTCTGGCTTACCTATGACGACGGGCCAAGCGAGCGGAACACACCCGCCCTGCTGGACCTTCTGGCAAAACACAAGACGAAAGCCACCTTTTTTCTAATCGGCAATCATGTACGCAAGTATCCCGAACTGACGCGGCGCATCGCGGAAGAGGGACATGCCCTCGGCAACCATACGGACATGCATCCCGCGCTTGCACGTAAAGACGAGGCCTTAGTTCGCGAAGAACTGGAGCACTGCCAGCAGACCATCGTCGACGCGACAGGCATGCGGCCAGCGCTCTTCCGGCCGCCCTACGGCTCCCGCAGACCTGCCGTCCTGCGCATTGCGAGGGAGATGGGTCTGACACCTGTGCTTTGGAACGTAACGGCAAAAGACTGGCAGCCCATTGGACCGGCCCGCATTCTGGCCAACGTAAACCGGGGCATGCAGCGGAACCGGGGACGTCACCGCATCAGCAACATCCTGCTACACGACGCCTCGCATCTGGACAGCGCAGAGGCGCATTCCCGCGCAGACACGCTTAAGGTCACGGCAAACCTGCTCGCGCGGTCCGACCTGCGCTTTGCACGTGTGACCGCACCCAGCTTCTAGCTTGGCGGCAGATGACACCTGCCGTGCTGGCCACACCGGGCACTCCTGATGCCATCTCAAACTATGTTTGCTGTAAACCCTTCGCCGCAAACGTACAGGAGAGCATGATGGCAGAATCAGCATTCCAAACCGGAGAAGTCCGGTTTCCAAAAACCGGCGGCACATGGACGCCTCTACCGAACGATACAAGTGGCAACAAGGTACGCAGCCACGCGGTACAGACGATCAACGCAACACCTGAGCAAATCTTCAACGTGTACAGCCGCATAGAACTGCTGCCCACCTGGCAGGAGGGCGTAGTGAGCGTGGAAGAGACGGGTGCGAACACGCTCCACTGGAAAATGGAAGATCCCGGGACTCGCGCGCCGGTAGAGTTCGACTCGGAGATCCTCGAAGCAGAACAAGGAAAGCGTCATGTCTCCCGTATTACAAGCGGGCCCTCTGCCGGAAGTACCGTCATTCTTTCGCTCGAGCCGCATCCTGCAGGCCGCGGCACCATGGCCACCATGATTACGGATGCGACCGTACCAGGCGGATGGCTGACCAACGCAATCACGGCAGTCGTTTCACGCAGACCGCAGCAGATCACCACGGAGAACCTGCGCCACCTGAAGGAGTTGATCGAGAGCGGCGAAATCCCCACGGTAGAAGGCCAGCCTGCGGGGCGTCGAGGCATCAGCGGCAAGCTGAAGCAGATCCTGCTTGGCGAGAACATGCCCACGCCGCCGGGAACGCGCGAAAACGCCAGGCCGGAAGATATGCCCACACGCAACCTGCTCGGCAGCACCCCGTCGAAGACGCTCACCACGATCGGTCTCATCGCTCTGCCGATCCTGGTCGGAACGGTGATCTGGGCAAGCGTAAGCGGCGACGACTAATCATCAATTTGTAAGGCCATAGAACTCTCAAGATTTGCAACAAGCGCAAGCGCGCCGGAGCCGTACATGAAAGCTATTTGCTGGATGGGAACTGGGAAAGTCGAAGTCCACACTGTCGACGACCCGCAAATCATCAACCCGTCGGATGCCATCATCCGCGTAACCCGCACCGCAATCTGCGGCAGCGACCTTCACCTTTTTGACGGCTACATTCCGACCATGGAATCTGGAGACATTCTGGGACATGAGTTCATGGGAATCGTTGAGGAAGTCGGCAGTTCCGTTACGAAGCTGAAGCGCGGCGATCGGGTTGTCATTCCTTTTACTATTGCGTGTGGCAACTGCTTCTTCTGCCACAAAGACCTCTGGTCGCTGTGTGACAATACCAATCCCAACGCCCGCGTGTGCGAGTCCATGTATGGCTACTCCGGCTCGGCGCTGTTTGGCTACTCCCACATCTACGGCGGCTTCGCTGGCGGACAGGCGCAGTATGTGCGCGTCCCTTTCGCCGACGTTGGCCCGATCAAGATCGAATCGGACATCGATGACGAGAAGGTACTCTTTCTGTCGGACATCTATCCCACCGGTTACCAGGCTGCGGAAAACGCAAATATTCAACCCGGGGATACCGTTGCCGTCTTCGGCTGCGGGCCTGTGGGTCTGTTTGCGATTGCCTCGGCCTACATGCTGGGCGCTGGCCGCGTAATCGCGATCGATCGCTTTCCAGAGCGGCTCGCTCTTGCTCGCGACTATTGCGGCGCAACCGTGATCGACTACACGGACGGCAATCCTTCCATTGTGGAAGCATTGCGCGACCTTTCCAATGGCATCGGCCCAGACTCCATCATTGATGCTGTGGGCATGGAAGCCCACGGCGTGGATGCGGCAGCCATCTACGACAAAATCGATCAGGCGCTCATGATGGAAACCGACCGGCCTACCGTACTGCGTCAGGCGATCCAAGCCGTGCGCAAGGGCGGCACGCTGTCTATCCCCGGAGTGTACGGCGGAGATTTGGACAAGTTGAACTTCGGCGCGGCATTCGGCAAGGGCCTGACCATGAAGATGGGCCAGACCAACATGCACAAGTACCTGAAACCTCTCTTAGATCGGGTGTATGCAGGCCAGATTGATCCCAGTTTCCTCATCTCGCATCGCATCGGTATGGAAGATGTACCGCAAATGTACAAGACTTGGCGCGATAAAAAGGACGGCGTAACAAAGGTCGTAATCGACCCGTTTCGCGAGTCAGGTATCGAAAAGCTGAGGGCATAACAGGCTAGCCGTTGTCTAATCGAATCAAAGGCCTTTTAACCAGAACCGCTCGCACTATGACAACCGTGCGAGCGGTTAAATCAGCGCTTAGCCGGGCGTGCCATCGGCGTTCCACGATGGAGTTCGTCGGCCGCCTGTCCTGAGACCCGCGTCGCCTCGAAGTTCCTCAACTTCCAGGGTCCGCCGGGATCGCGGCTGTACACACGCGTATAGCGAAAGATCCCGTCGATATTCACGCTGTCCAGCTTACCCACGACATCTGCTGTAGTGACGACGATTGCGGACGCAGGCTGCACGCGCACTTTGCGCTCGATGACATCAATCTTGGAGAACTGATGCTCCCGCTTACCGATACGGCGAAGATACTGCTGCTTGTTCGACAGCGTTCCGTTCGCGGAGATACCCAGAAAGTCATCGGCCAGCACCTTGTCCAAGGTCGGCGCATCACCTGAGAGAAGCGCCCGCCGTATCTGATCTTCCAGCTGCTCCACAACCTGCTGTTCCATATGCGCCGCATTGTGCGGGCGAATGGCTAGAGAGAAGGCCGGCCGCACATGCAGTATCCACAGCGTTACCGATAGGAGTGCGGCGGCAACAATCGGGAAGGGGCGACGTGGCATGGCGATCATGGCGTAACGCATCCTACTTGCCTTTGAGGGCGCAGGTCAAAGCGGGAGTTGTTTGCCTGCTTTCGATAGCCGCTTCTATTCGATTTCCTGCAGGGTCTCCACACTGCGTTCCCGCACCTTACGGTAAAGCCCGTTGGTAGCGTACTGGTCGAAGTGCGTCGAGGCCTTATGGGCCTCCAGGGCATCGGCATCACGATACTGCTCGTAAATCACGACGGTATCAGGATCGCTCTCGACTACGTGTGTCACGTAATTGACACAGCCCGGCTCCTGCCGCGAAGCAGAGCCGATGTTTTGAAGCATGCGGCGGATTTCTGCCCGGTCTTCCGGGGCGAATTTCATCCGTACGGTAAACGAGATCATTTTGCTTTCTTAGTTCTGGTGCTCGCCAGTTGCCGCCGCAAACTCCGGCAGGCTGAAGGTTTCGTCCCGGTCAGGACCAGTGCTGACCATGCCGATCTTTGCGCGGGATTCGCTCTGCAGAAAACTCAGATATTTCTGCGCATTTGCCGGGAGCGTATCGAAGCTGTTTGCGCCCACCGTCGAGGTCTGCCATCCGGGCAGCGTTTGATACACCGGCTCGATCTTGCCGTATCCGGCCATGTCCGCGGGAATGACGTCGGTCTCCACGCCATCGATGCGGTAGTGCGTGCAGACGGGGATCTCCGCCAGCGTGTCGAGCACGTCGAGCTTGGTGATGACCAGCCACTCCGTGCCGTTGATCATGTTGCTGTAACGCAACAAAGGCAGATCGAGCCACCCGCAGCGGCGCGGACGCCCTGTGGTCGCGCCGAATTCCTGCCCGCGCTCGCGCAGTTCTTCACCCGCTGAGGTGTGGTCCTCTGTCGGGAATGGCCCCTCGCCCACTCGGGTTACATAGGCCTGCGTCACGCCGATTACGGTACCGATGCTGGTCGGCCCAATGCCGGTGCCGATCACGGCACCGCCCGCCGTCGCGCTGGAAGACGTAACGAAGGGATAGGTGCCGTGATCGATGTCAAGCAGCGCACCTTGCGACCCTTCGAACATGACCGACTGTCCATCGCGAATTGCGTCGTTCAGCAGGACTGCGGTGTCCGTAACATAAGGCGCGATCTGGTCCGCGTAGCGCGCGTACTCCTCGTAGATCTTTGCCGGGTTGAGCGGCTCCGTGCCGAAGAGCGCGTGCGCGATCTGGTTCTTCTCATGGCAGGCATTGGTGATGTGCGTGCGCAGCAGCGCGGTGTTTAGCAGGTCCACCACGCGCAGGCCGTTGCGGTGCACCTTGTCCTCATAGGCGGGGCCAATGCCGCGGCGCGTTGTGCCAATCTTGGTGCGCCCCGGTGCGGTCTCAGCCGCGAGCTCGATCATGCGGTGGTACGGCAGGATGACCTGCGCGCGATTGGAAAGGAAGAGCTGGCCGTCCACCGGCAGACCGTTCGCCTTGAGCATCGCGATCTCACTCAGCAGCGCCGCAGGATCGACCACCACTCCATTGCCAATGACGCCTTTGCACCCCGGACGCAGCACACCGCAAGGGATCAGGTGCAGCACGAACTTTTTGCCTTGGATGATGACGGTATGGCCGGCATTGTGGCCGCCCGCATAACGGGCAACGACCTGGTATCGCTCGGAGAGCACATCGACGATCTTGCCCTTGCCTTCGTCACCCCACTGGGCGCCGAGGACCACGGCGGTTTGTTTCTTGCTCAAATGAGTTCTCCGAATCTAAGACCGCGGATTTGCAGCAGCATGGCAGGCGAATGCAGAGCGAATATCCTGCCTTTAAGTTTACACGGTGCCTGCGGTTGCTTCGCTGTAAGTGCAGGGGCGAACGCGATCCAAACTCAACAGAAAGAAACAAGTACGCAGGAGCTCAGGCGGATCGCACTAACCGTTTCGAGGTACAGAGACCGGCCACTGTAATTGCATATTGATTCTCATTTACAATCAACGTCGATGCGATCTGTTTACAAAGAACCGGCACAGTCACGTCTATGGGCAGATCGGATGGGCATCGCTGCTTCTCTGTTATGCGTGGTGCATTGCCTTTTCACGCCCATCCTGCTTTCGTTCTCAGCAGTGGCGGCCCACTTGTTGCCCGGGGAAGAGAGGACGCACCGGACGCTTGCGGTGGTGGTGGCGGCACTCGGCTGCATTGCCCTGCTCTCCGGATTCCGGCGCCATCGCCGCAGTGTTGTTCTTGCCTGCACGAGTGCCGGACTGGCGTGCATCTTCGGCGCGGCATGGTTCGGCGACTTGCTGCCGGCGCATGCCTATGAGGTTGAGCTCACCTGCGTGGGCAGCGCCCTGATGATTGCGGCGCATCGGCTGAACCATACCTTCTGCCGCAATTGCACCTGTGTGTCAGCCGCGCCGCACGACTCGTAACCGGACACCCTTCGCCGGGCGAAGCGTGATGGAAGGACTGAGCTTCGGCTCGACCGCGGCTTCCGGTTCGAGCGCCAGTGTCCAGTCACGCGCGATCACGGCAAGCACAAGCGTACCCTCCATCCACGCCAGGCCCTCGGCAATGCACTGCCGGCTGCCGCCTCCGAAAGGGAAGTAGCTGTAGCGCGGACGCATCGCCTTGGCTGCTTCAGTAAACCGGTCTGGGTCGAAGCGGTCCGGGTCGGGCCACCAGCGTGGGTCGCGGTGCACGGCGTATTGCGGAGCATTGAGCGCAGCGCCTTTCGGGATAGTGAACCCGGCGATCTGGTACGGCTCTGCGCACATGCGCGCCGTGACCCACACCGGCGGGTAGAGCCGCATGGCCTCCGCGAAGACCTGCGTGGCGTAGGTGAGGCGCGGATAGTCCTCTGCGGTTGGGGAGTGCTCGCCGAGTACAGCAGCCGCTTCGTCATGCAGCCGCTGCTGCACCTCCGGATGCGTGGCAAGCAGGTGCAGCGCAAAGCTGAGGGCATTTGCCGTTGTCTCGTGTCCAGCCAGGATGACGGTCACGCATTCGTCGCGAAGCTGCCGGTCGGTCATGCCGGTCGAGCCATCGTCCGCTCCCTCCGCATCGGTCGCGTTCAGCAGCATGCTCAGGAGGTCCCCGCGATCCGCAGGGTCGGCGCGGCGTTCCGCGATGAGCTTATAGATCAACTTGTTCAAGTAGCGCTGGCCTTCACGCAGTCGGCGCATCGCGGGCAGCGGCGATGCCTGCACCAGCCGAGAGAACGGGATGAAGCTGAGCGGCAGAAAGAGCATGAAGCTGCCCACGGCAGACTCCATCGCGTGCAGGTCGTCGATCTCGTCCATGTCGAACAGGCACTTGCTCACGATGCGCAGCGCCAGTTCCAGCATCTGCGAGTGCATGTCGAGCGTGCCGCCGCTCTGCCACTGCGCGGCCATGGCGAGCGTCTTCTGCGCGATCACGTCGTCATAGCTCGCGATGCGGCTGCGCAGAAACGCGGGCTGCGCCAAGCGGCGCTGCCGCATGTGCTGCGGCTCTTCACTGGTGAGCAGGCCATTGCCCAGCACGTCGCGGCTGCGCTGCATGACCAGGTTGCGGCGGTGGTGTGGTGCGTCCTTGCCGAACATGTCGGCAATAAGCGCGGGATGGTTAAGTTGGTAGAAGTGCCGCCCGGCGATGTTGTAGTGAGTCAGGTCGCCATACTCGCGCGCGACGGAGCGCATGAACTCCGCCGGGTTCTGCCGCTTGCCGGTGCCGAAGATCTGGCGGGTGAGCAGGCGCGAGAAGAGCTGCGGTCCGTCCGGGTAGGCGGGATTGCGCGGGTTCGGGCGGATGTCGGGAGCGGAGGGCACCTG
The DNA here is from genome assembly GCA_937859825.1 of uncultured Terriglobus sp. Lineage (GTDB taxonomy): Bacteria > Acidobacteriota > Terriglobia > Terriglobales > Acidobacteriaceae > Terriglobus. The sequence continues at coordinate 12,608 of CALMAP010000395.1, forward strand.
TTCAGTGTAGGTTGCTGAGATGCCCCGCTGCATTGTTGAAAG
>CALMAP010000396.1:0-8035 GCA_937859825.1 uncultured Terriglobus sp.
GACCAACCCCGCAGACCGCGTCCAGCAGACCATCTCCTGGGGCGACCAGTTGCGCTGGAACCGCAAGAAGCACAACCTCAACTTCGGCTTCGATGTGCGTCACGTGCAAAACAATGTGATCGGCGGCACCAATGTGGTGGGCTCGTTTACCTTCTCCGGTCTGTTCACGCAGAATCCCAACGCAGGCACCGGCACGACGGGTTCCACCTCCACGCCTTCCGGTTCCAGCTTTGCGGACTTCCTGCTCGGCGCGCCACAGCAGTCCAAGATCCAGGCCGGTCTGAACAAGATCCACCTGCGCGAGCTGGTTTCCAGCATCTACGGCTTCGACGACTGGCGGCTGCTGCCCAATCTGACACTCAACACCGGCCTGCGTTATGAGTACTTCGGCCCCTATACCGAGATCGACAACCAGCTTGTGAACCTGGACCACAGCGCCGATTTCTCAACCGTGGCACCGGTGTTGCCGAACGCTGCCGGCCCCTACTCCGGCAGGTTCCCGCGCTCGCTGGTCAACCCGGACCACACGCTGCTTTCGCCGCGTCTTGGCCTCGCCTACCGGCCTAAGTTCGTGAAGAACACCGTGCTGCGCGCGGGCTATGGCATCAGCTACAACACCACGCAGTTCGGCAGCTTCGCCAACTCCCTTAGCTACCAGGTGCCCTTTGCCGTCACGCAGACCAACGTCGCCAGCACCACGGGCAGCAACGATCCAGGTTGCGGCACGTTTACGCGACCGGGAACGAACAGCGGCGGCAAAACCTTCACGCTCACCAGCGCCTTCAACTGCACCGCGGCCGCGATCACCAACAACTTTGCGGTGAACCGCGACTACCGCCTTGGCCGCGTGCAGGCGATCAACGCCGGGGTGCAGCATACCTTCGGCCTGGGCGTGTTGCTCAACGTGGACTACAACGGCTCCTTCGGCGGCAACCTAGACATCCTACGTGCGCCAGGCCGCACCGCAAGCGGCCTGGTGACGAACTCGCAGGCCTACACCTATGAGGACTCCGTCGCCGAATCGCGCTTCAACGCGCTTGCGATCAACCTGCGCAAACGCATGTCGAAGGGAGTGGCCATGCAGGCGACGTACACCTACGGGCACTCCATCGACAATGCGAGTTCCATCGGCGGCAGCGGCGGCAACACTATCGTGCAGAACGACCAGCGGCTCGACCTCGAGTTTGGCAACAGCAGCTTCGACGTGCGGCACCGGCTTAACGGCAACTTCGTTCTGGAACTTCCCTTCGGTCCGAACCGCGCCTTTCTGCACAGCGGAGGCTTTGCCTCAAAAGCCCTTGACGGCTGGAACCTGAGCGGCGACTACACCTTTGCCACCGGCAGCTATGCCACGCCGCAGTACCAGAACACTGCCGCCCAGCTTGCCACGGGCGGCAACTACACACTGCGCCCGGATCGCGTGTTTTCGCAGCCCATTGCCGGTGCGGGCCGCCTGCAAAGCTGGTTCAACCCCGCCGCCTTCACTGCTCCCGCGGCAAACACCTTCGGCAACGCTTCCCGAAACTCCATCCGCCTGCCCGGCACCGTCAGCGTGGACGCCTCGCTCTCCCGCTCCTTCGCCTTCGGCGACCTGAAGAACCTGGAGGCGCGCGCCACGGCCAACAACGTCTTCAACACGGTGCAGTACAGCAGCGTGGACACAGTGCTGAACTCCTCCACCTTCGGCCAGGTCACCGGCGTGGCCAACGCACGCAAGTTCAGCTTCCAGGCGAGGTACCGGTTCTAATGGATACTTCGGTGACGATCGAAATGCAATCGCAAGTTCCTTGCAACACTCAGACGTTTATCGAAGCGTTTCCAGCTTTATGCGAGCAAACGGGAACCTTTCGGTCCACACAGGAGGGAGCAGGGGCCTTTAGGCCCCTGATAGAAGTTCCGGGGACAGGGGCTTTTGCCCGGCAGATTCCCCGGTCCATTCCACCCGCCCTGACGGGCCTGTATTCCGCCCGGTCTGGCGTGGGGCTAAAGCCCCACGCTCCTTCCCTGAAGGACCCGATTCCAGATCTGTCATTTCGACCGGAGCGCGGCGTAGCGGAGAAACCTGCATCCCCTTCGGTCGAAATGACAGAATTTGTGGTTGGCTCTTTGAAAGGGCACGGCTTCAGCCGTGCCACTCACCGCTCAACTTGGAGAGGGGCTTTAGCCCCTGGGGTAGCAAGACGTTCCCTGAAGCGACAAACGCTTACGAAGGCGCTTGTCGCCGTGGCGATGCTCATCGGAACAGGGCCGCAGCTGCTCGCCCAGCAGGACCCCACCTCCATGGTCCTGCGCGTGCAATCGCAAATCGTGCTGACCAACGTGGTCGTGCGCGACAAGAAGACCGGTCAGCCCATTCGCGGCCTCAAGGCAAGCGACTTTACCGTGACCGAGAACGGCAAGCCGCAAGCGATCACCAGCTTCGACTTCCAGACCGTGGACGAAGCCGCTCGCCTCAACGAAGCTACCGTGAGCGGCACCACGCCCACCATCGCGCAGATGCTGGACCGCTCCATCGGCGCGCAGCCGGAGCAGCTACGCGACCACCGCCTGATCGTGCTCTTCTTCGACGTCGCCTCCATGCAGCCCGAAGACATCGATCGCGCGGTGGACGGCGCGAACGACTACATCAACAAGAAGATGCAGCCCGCCGACCTGGTTGCCGTGGCCAGCCTGGGCACCGCGCTCTCGCTCGACCATGACTTCACGGCAGACAAGAATGCGCTGCTGCGCACCGTGGGCAGGTTCAACGGCAGCAACCAGTCCGCCGGCCTGGCTGCAGGCGCGACGGGCGGCAGCACCGAAGGCACGGCGGACGATTCCAGCAGCTTCGTCGCCGACGACACCGAGTACGACAACCTGAACACCGACCGCGAACTCTACGCGATCCAAACCATCGCCAAGTCGTTGGAGCGCGTGGACCAGCGCAAAAGCATGTTGTATTTTTCCGGCGGCCTTTCCCGCAACGGCGTGGAGAACCAGGCCAGCATCCGTTCCGCCACGAATGCGGCGGCGAAGGCGAACATGGCCATCTACACCGTGGATACGCGCGGCCTGCAGGCTCTGCCGCCGCTGGGCGACGCCTCCACCGGTTCCACGCGCGGCACCAGCGCCTACTCCGGTGCGAGTATGCAGGCGAAGCTCGACAGCAACGCTTCTTCGCAGGAACTGCTTTCAACACTGGCCAGCGACACCGGCGGCAAGTTCTTCGGCGACTCGAACGACTTCGCCCCCGCCTTCCAGCAGATTCAGCACGACACCGAGGCCTATTACATTCTCGGCTTCCGCTCCACCGACCAGCGCAAGGACGGCGCGTTCCGGAAGCTGACCATCAAGCTGAACCGCAGCGACGCAAAACTGGAGTACCGCCCCGGCTACTACGCGCCCGCCGACTTCCAGCACCAGAAGACCGAGGACCGGGAAGAGGCGCTGACCGCGCAACTGCGCAGCGATCTGCCCGCAGTCGATGTGCCGGTCTACCTCGAGGCCTTCTACTTCCGGCAGTCGGCCAACAGCTACAGCGTGCCCATGGCGCTGATCGTACCCGGCTCCGCGATCCCCTTCACCCGAGCGAAGGACCAGGACAAGGCCACGCTCGACATCGCCGCGCAGGTGAAAAACGCGCAGGGCATCGTGGTGGGCAACGCGCGCGACACGGTCAAGCTCAGCGTCGATGGAACAGCCGGAGCCGCCCGCCGCAACATCCAGTACGGCACCAGCTTTCAACTCGCACCCGGCCACTACCACGTGAAATTCGTCGTGCGCGAAAACGAGACCGGCAACATGGGTTCGTTCGAAACAGATATCGTCGTGCCCGACCAGAAGAAGGCCGCGATGAAGCTCTCCAGCGTGGTGGTCAGTTCGCAACGCGCACCCGTGCCGAAGCAGGACAATCGCAGGCGCAGCGGTGCTCCACCAGCCGACCCGCTGGTGCACGACGACCAGCAGTTTGTGCCCAACGTGCCGCACGTCTTCCGGCAAGACGGCCACCTGTACCTGCTCTACGAACTCTATGACCCGGCCAAGCTGTCGAAGGAGGCGCAGGCCGCAGCGGCGACCCAAGCTGCGGCACAGCAGAGCGGCCTGAAGGCACGCGGAGGCGCAGGCGGCGTGCGGGTACTTACCTCGGTCGAGTTTCTGCAGAACGGCGCGAAAATCCTTGAAACTCCGCTCGTCGCAACCGACGTACTGAACGAGCCCGACCGCAACGCCATCGGCTTCACCTTCGACGTACCGCTGGAACAACTCAAGCCCGGCGACTACATTTGCCAGGTAAACGTGGTGGACGATGCGGGCGGTAGCTTCAGCTTTCCACGACTGGCCCTGCGCGTAGTTGCACCAGCGAAGTCCGCAGCAACTGCTCAAAGTGCATCTGGCTCGTAAGCCGGAAAAGATCGAAGGGCCGCTGACTCCGACTAGGGCGTTTGCCAGGATTGTTCGCACCGGCTAAACTCCTGCCTGCTATATTTGGCTCACACCTCATTCGAATCCTGGGCTTGCACGCAAATACGAGTTGTTCTCGGCAGAGGATTCTTTCTGGCGAATGCGCCTAGTTCCCAGAGTTCCAAGGATTGGCTTTGAAGCAAGCATATTTCATAGGTAAGACTCAGGTGCGAACTTGGTTCTCTATCGCAGTACTTGGTTTCGCAAACTTTTGCGAGTGTCAGCGAATCCACAAGACCGCCACTGCTGAGTCAGCCAAGAGTCAAGCGGGTGCTCCCTCTGGCGGCGAGGGCGATAAGGCAGCGAAATCAACGGAAGTCGCATCGGCGGCTGCTCTCAAAGCGTATGTATGCAGGATTGTTCACATGACGGGGCCGCTGGCCGGTGACAGCAATAAAAAGCCTCAGTACTATTACAGCGCTGCTTTTGAAAGTAATCAAAATCCCGAGACGCTAAGCAGTGCCTTTGTTAAGTACCTCCTCACTCAGTACGGAGTGCAAAACGAAGTAGATGGCCCGTCCAGACATGCTGGAGGAGGCTGTTGGACCGTAGACTCCTGGACGTTGAGCGACGCTCAGGCTTTTATCGACAAGGAACTGATGACCTCATCAAATAATCACAAACCTCCGGTGTCGTGGCCGAATGCAGTGACAACGTCTTGGGCCTACTCCGGAAAGAACATCATGACGGCCGCCTCTACAAAGCGTGCGATGGATGCGAAAACCGGCAACTCGGCCCCTGGAGCGCAGTCGGGTATAGACTCTGCTGCAAGCACCGATACCACTTCCGCGAAGAAGAAGAAGCAGGCCTACGACGCCTGCATGCAGAAATGGTTGAAGAGGATCAAAGGTCACTCGGCAATCGATTATCAGCAGGTTTGCGGAGCGGCTCCTCCGCAGTAGAAGAAAAGGGCTTGGGGCACGCCGGGTGCTCCGTATATTGCGTTCTTTGCAATGTGCGGGATCGCATTTTCCTAACCACAAGCTCATACTCGCATCCAGAAGCCATCATCGCGTAAAGCCGCACTGTATGGGCACCCGGCTGATTCTCCCAAATTCCAGGTGAGGCGGACCCCAGGGGCTGAAGCCCTGTTTGTGGGAGGCTTTTACGGCATGGCTGAAGCCATGCCCTTCCGAAAGCGACAGAGCCCCTGCAGACAGAAAACAAACTCCACACCTCACAGACATCCTCCACCGCTCACGAAGCGTGGGTGCCCCCTTCTTCGCGCTCTTTGCGAAGGGTGGGTAAGTGGTGCCACAAACATCCCAGAGCCCACCCTTGCTTCGCAAGGATGGGGCAACCAGATCTGTTAAGCCGCATACAATTCTTTTCACGGCCGCAACTTCTACGGTCGCATGCCTGTCTTCCTCTCAGGAGGCTTTCACAATGCCGTCTGCTCGTGCCCTGCTTCTCCTGTTTGCCTGTACAGTTTTTTCAGCCTCCATGCTGTCGCAACAGGGTGAGAGTCCGGCCACCCCGCCCGCGCCCGCAACGCAGCAAGCAGCACCCGACTCTCAGCCCACCGGCAAAGCTGCTCAGGTGGAACCAGGCACTGCCGGTACCACGCCCACCATTCGCACCACCTCACGCATCGTCATCCTCGATACCGTGGTGCTCGACAAACAGGGCAACGTGGTCACCGGCCTGAAGCGTGAAGACTTCCATGTGGAAGAGGAGGGCGCGCCTCAGACGCTGATCTCCTTCGAGCCCACCAACGCGCACACTCCGCCACCGGACGCTGTCATCAACTCTACGCAGGAACTGGACCGCGTCGCGCCGCGCGCACCGGTCAACATCATCCTGCTCGACGAGTTCAACACCCGCTTTGAGGACATGGCCTTCGCGCGTTACTCGCTGAAGAAATACCTGCAAAAGCAGCCGGAGCGGCTGACGATGCCGACCATGCTGATCGCCGTTTCCCTGCAGAACTTCACCGTCGTCCACGACTACACGCAGGACAAGGAAGCCATCCTGACCGCGCTGGACAAGCACCTGGTCAGCTACCCGTGGCAGGTGCACCAGGGTGGCTGGCTGGCGGAGCGCTACAGCACCGCATTCGGCACGCTGCTGCGCATTGCGGAGGCCACCGAGGGCCACCAGGGCCACAAGAACATGATCTGGATCGGCCGCGGCTTTCCCAGCCTCAACTTTGCGAACGTCGCGGTCGATGCGCAGGTGCGCGTGCAGAACATCGTGCAGGAGTGCGTGAACAAGCTGCGCGATGCCCGCGTGACGCTCTACACGATCGATCCTGCTGGCGTGCAGGTAAATCCATACAACTACGGCCAGGCTGCGGGCGATTTCGATCCCTTTGGCGGCAACTACGAGTTCAACAAGCTCGCGACCGCCACCGGCGGACGCACCTTTTACGGGCGCAACGATGTGGACGCAGAGATCGGCACCAGCCTGCGCGACGGCGCCAGCTTCTACACGCTCGTCTACCGTCCCACAGGCGCGGCGGACAATCCGCGCAAGTTCCGCCGCATCAAGATTACCTTTGACAATCCGGACTACAAGGCCGTCACCCGCACCGGCTACTACCCGCGTTACGGCCCGTACCGCGTTGATCCCTCCAAGCCGAACCGCAGGCTGGCCTTCGACCTGGGCGCGGCCAACAGCAGCACCATGGTCTACGACGGCGTGCCCATGACCCTGCAGCAGGACGCGGCGAATCCGGACAACTTCACCGTCCACCTCGACGCCAAAGGCCTGAACTGGACCGTCGCCACCGACACCGAGCCGCGCCGTTGCGAGGTCATCGTGATGGCCACCAGCTTCGATAAGAAGGGCAAAGAACTGCAGCGCATCGCCAAGGACATCAAGGTTGCCGCACCCACCACGGTCGCGCCCACAGGTAGGCTGGAGCGCGCCATGGACCTGAAGCTGACCATGCCCCACGACCCCAAGGCCGTGCGCGCGCGGTTCGTCGCGCGGGTCGCCTCCACCGGCAGAATCGGTACTGCGGACAGCCCCATGAACCAGCCGGCGCAGCCAACTACATCCACAAGCACCAATACCCACGCAGCCACCCCTTAGCGTTATCTGCCGTCGTGGAGTACGCTTCTACCGGACGGAGACGTCCTTTGGGTAGTGGAGGCGGGACATGGTCCGTTGAAAAAATTCGTCATCATAGGTGCCGGGCCATCCGGCCTGACTGCGGCACTTGAACTACTGCGGCGAACAGGCATCCAGCCCGTCGTACTGGAAGCCTCCGATGAGATCGGCGGCATTTCCCGGACCATCCGCTACAAAGGCAACCGCATGGACATTGGCGGTCATCGCTTCTTTTCCAAGAGCGACCGTGTGATGCAGTGGTGGATGGATTTGATGCCACCCGACGTGACCGACGAATTGCCCACAGCAGTCAATCTGCGTTACCAGGGACAAGAGCGCCCGATGCCGCAACCCGGGAACGCAAAGCTGCGCCCTGTGAGCGTGCCAGCAGCTCTGGCAGAGGAACCGCCGCTGCGCGGCATGGGCCCACTTGTCGTCAGCACGGACACGGATGAGACGGACGCCCTCGACGAGGACCGCCCTGAGGCCCACGGCCACACCGAAACCGTGGTCGAAGTTTCCTCATCCGAATCGCCCGATT
>CALMAP010000396.1:8045-8414 GCA_937859825.1 uncultured Terriglobus sp.
ATGCTTGTGCGGCCGCGTAAAAGCCGTATTTACTATCTGCGCCGCTTCTTCGACTATCCCATTCAGCTCACCGGCAACACGATCCGCAACCTGGGTCCTGTCCGCATGATGCGCATCGGCTTCAGCTACGTGATGAGCCGGGTGCGTCCTATCCCGCAGGAAAAATCACTGGAAGATTTTCTGATCAATCGCTTCGGTCGCGAGCTTTATCTGACGTTCTTCAAGAGCTATACGGAAAAGGTCTGGGGTACGCCATGCAACGTGATCTCTGCCAAATGGGGCGCGCAGCGCATTAAAGGTCTCAGCCTCACCACAGCGGTGAAGCACTTTGTGAAGAAGTCATGTACGCTCAGACCAAAAAATGCAGCA
>CALMAP010000397.1:0-1013 GCA_937859825.1 uncultured Terriglobus sp.
CTGCTGGACGGCGTGGAATGGTCAGGGTCGGGCATCAGGCACCGTGTCGTGGGGTGTCTCTATCGTGACATACGGCAACGCCAGACTCTGTAGAAGCTTTTGTCGTGGACCTGACGCACTACTCATTCAAATAGCTGTCATACTGCGATTCCAGCACGCCAGTGTTGCGTGCAAGTTGCAACTTGGACTGGTTGAACTGGTACAGGGCATTCACCAACTGCGACTGAGCGTTTGCGAGGGTCGCCTGGGCGCGTACGACAGGAAGCGTGTCATCCACGCCGGCACGGTAACGCAACTGGCTCTCACTCCGCGCCTCTGCGGCAAGGTCTACATTCGAACTGGCGGCCTTCACCATGTCGTTTGCAGTAGTAATGTCCAGCATGGACGAGCGAATCTGCTGCTCCACATCGGCACGCAGGCTGTTCAACTCCGACCGAAGCTGCGCAATCTTCGCATCCGCTACTTCTCGATCACCACGAATCTGTGCTTCCTGAAAGATGGGAAAGTTGACCCCGCCCTGCGCAAGAAACACACCGTGGTACAGGCCGAAGGTCTGGCCGATCACGCCGTAGTAGCCGCTGACCCGCGCTACGGGCAAACGCTCGTACTTCACAGCGCGCCTCTGCAGGAGTGCTGATTGCATTTGCGCCTGGAGTGAGAGAAGGTCCTTGCGCCGCTTGTACGCGACCTGCTTTGCGGTCTCAAGCGGCAGAGCGGCAAGCTCGTGGTACGGCACCGGGTCCGTCAATTCCAGCGGCTGGTCTGCCGCCAAACCCATCGTGCGGTTGAGCTGGATCTTGTCTTTCGCAAAGTTGTTGCGGGCCTGTACCAGTTCCTGCTCGCGTTGCTGCCGATCGACGGTGGTGCGAATGAGGTCGAGGTTGGTGCCGGTGCCTGCATCTTTCCTCGCCTGCGCCTGCCGCTCGAGCTCCCGGTCCGATGCGAGCTGGGACTCGCTGTTGCGGATGCTCGCCTGATCGCTCAGTATCCGCAGATACTGTGACGCGGTCGTG
>CALMAP010000397.1:1023-3426 GCA_937859825.1 uncultured Terriglobus sp.
GACGGGTAACTTCAGACAGCGACTTTGCGGCCTTGTAGATTTCAAACGCAGGCAGGTTAAACAACTGCTGGCTCAGGTTGAGCTGGGCGCTCGTGGTGTCGTACTTCACGATCGTCGAAAAGTTTGTGCCAGGCGGCAGCAACGGCTGGATCGCCGCAAGATTGAAACCCATCGCCGCCAGATTGACTTCCTGGGTCGCACTCCGGGCGGTGGCTGTAAGCGAGGGGATAAGCGCATTGAATGCGCCAAGTTGCAGGCCGCTCACCTGCCGCGCTGTCTGCAGGTCATTGACGACGGTAAGGTTGCGTTCCAGTGCGAGATTGACCGCGTCATTCAATGAGAGCTTCAGGGGCTCAGCGGTTGAGGTAGGCGTAGTTACGCCGTGTTCTAACTGTCTCGGCTGTGTTGCTGCGAGTGCCTGCGTAACCGGCAGAGCAGGAACCTGCGGCTCCGGGGCAAACGGCAGGTCCATCGCTGCGCTTACCGGCGGCTGTTTCCGAGGTGGCGTCGCCGTTTGAATATTCGGCTCTGTGGGCCGTGCGCTGGGCAGGGAAGGTTGCGGCGTCTGCCCGTACGCCGCACTTGAGTAGAGAGTTGCAGCAAAGCAAAGCAAAACGGGTAGCTGCAGACACGTGAATCTGCCGGTACGCTTCTCTGACCGCCTGGAACTGACCTGCACCAACCCGTTTTTACCCTCGCCACTCTGATGTGTTTCCGTGCACAGTTTGGATTCGTGGGGCTCGCCAGCGGTTGCGGTTTCTTTTCCGAGGTTGCGCAGCAAGTGACGATTTCAGGAGTCAACCGTCTAGAATCGAAGAACATGCCTGCATCGACAACCAGGCGGGAGAACGAATGAATCGACGCATTTTTGTGGCGGCTGCGGGTGCCACCGCGCTGTTGGCTTCAATGGGAGTACAGGCACAGATCGCTGGGACAGGCGGACCGAACACGTTTCACGACACCTCGATGCTGAAACCCCCCGCAGGGCAGAAGGTCGCCATCCTTGTCTTCGAGGACATGGAGTGCCCTGCCTGTGCGAATGCCCATCCGATCGAACTGAAGGCTGCCGCCCAATACCACGTTCCCATCGTTCGTTACGATTTTCCGCTACAGATGCACGTCTGGAGCCGCGACGCAGCGGTGTTTGCGCGATACCTTCAGGACAAAGTCAATCCCAAGCTTGCCGAGGATTACCGTACGGCTCTCTTCGCCCAGCAGATTTCCATCGGCGGCAAGGAGGACCTGCAGAACTTCAACCGCCGGTTTATGCAGTCGCATGGTCAGAGCCTGCCGTTTGTGGTCGATCCGGGCGGCAACCTGGCCAATGAAGTAATGACAGACCAGAAGCTGGGCGAACGCTTGAATGTAACCAGAACCCCCACGATTGTTGTCGCAACGGCCAGCAGGTTCCAGGTGATCAGCGGAAATGAGACCGGATCGAGCGATCCGAACCAGCTCTTCCCGGTCGTCGAGGCGGCAATTGCCCAGACCAGGGGGGCTTCGCCTGCCGCAAGGCCCGCAAGAGCAGCCGCGCATAAATAAGACCGGTAAAGCAAAAGTCCCGGAGACGAATCGTCTCCGGGCAGTTTGTTGGAATTGAGTCTGGTCAGGGGTGTTGCGGCGTTCGACCGCCGTTTGGCCGGCCTTCTCCTGAGCCTCTGTGCGTTGCCCTTTGCTCGTGGGTGTCCATCGCCTTGCGCTGCTTTTGCCGGCTTTCGGCTGGCTTTCTCAGCGTCGTGTGGGCGTGATTATTGCTGAGGGCCGCCGGCCTTCTTCGCCGCTTTCTCCGCCTTGTCCTGCTGGTGGAGGGCCTTGCGTTGGTCATGCGCAGCCTTGGCCTTGGCCTTGCTGGCCTTTTCATCTTGTTTGAGCTGATCCTGCTGATCTTTTGTCGTTTGCGGGGCAGTCGGACTTTGCGCATGCAAGGCGGTAGCCGGTACGAGCAGAGAGGCAGAAAGAACAAGGGCGCCTAAGGCAAAGAGCTTCATGGTGATCTCCTCTGCAGTTTGGATGCAGTTGCAAAAGAGAATGTACTTAGCTGATTTGCACCAGGTCGCCATGGCCACTGTGGGCCGGTGGAGGCGTGACCTGGGTGTGCTGCGGCGCGCGCCAGTGGTCGATGTAGCTGACCTGGTGCACGCAGGAGATGGTGCAGTTCGGCGCACATCCCTTCTCCGTAAGAAACTCCCGCTTCACATCCGCGGTCTGGTAGCCAGCCAGTGGAACTCCCGGATAGCCGCGCTGCTGGGAGCAGTAATGCACCAGTCCGTTTTCGCAGACGTACAGGTAGCGGGAGCCGGCGCGGCAGCGCCAGTCATTCGGCATACCGTTGGCAATCGCTTCCTGGAACTTGTTGAAGCGGGTATAGGAGCGGCGGGTAAGGCCGCGCACCCGGTCCCACAC
>CALMAP010000398.1 GCA_937859825.1 uncultured Terriglobus sp.
GCGTGAACGACATCGCGGTGCAGGGTGCCACGCCGCTGTTCTTTCTGGATTACCTTGCGACCGGCAAGCTCGAGGGCTCGGTTGCGGAGACGGTGGTCTCCGGAATTTCCGAAGCCTGTAAAGCAAATGGATGCGCCCTGATTGGGGGGGAAACCGCGCAGATGCCCGGCTTCTACGCCGATGGCGAATACGACCTGGCAGGTTTTATCGTAGGCGTGGTCAACCGCGACCAGATCGTCACAGGCGAGAAAATCCAAGCCGGGGATTGCCTGATCGGCCTGCCTTCAAATGGCTTGCACACGAACGGTTACTCACTCGCCCGCAAGCTGCTCTTCGAGACAGCGAAGTACGGCCCCGACCAGTATGTGAACGAACTCAAAGACAAGACCGGCGCAGCCTTGATGCGCCAGCACCGCAGCTATCTCCCCATTCTTCGCAAGCTCGCAGCGGCAGACATCGTTCACGGCATGGCCCACATTACCGGCGGCGGCATCACGGAAAACCTGCCCCGGATCCTGCAAAAGGGTCTGGCCGCGCAGGTGGAGCTGGCTGCCTGGGAGGTGCCGCCTCTTTTCGTCCATCTGCAGGAACTGGGTCAAGTGCACCAGGACGAGATGATGCGCACCTTCAACATGGGTATTGGCATGATCGTGGTTGTCCCAGCAGAGCAGGTGCGCAAGGCCAAAGCGATTCTCAACCGTGCGAACGAGCGTTTCTGCATGATCGGCCGCATCGTTCGCGGTGAGCGCCGCGTTCACTACGTATGACCGGACGGAAGGCCCGCCTCGGTGTTCTGCTCAGCGGTCGCGGTTCCAATTTCTTAGCTATTGCCTCTGCCATTGCGGAGGGTTCGCTCACAGGCTGCGAGATTGCCGTGGTGATTTCCAATATTGCGGACGCACCGGGTCTACGAGCCGCCGCCGAACTTGACCTACCTGCAGCTGCACAGGTGAGCCGGGGCGTTGCGCGCGAGTCGCACGACCTCGCCATGGTGCAACTCCTGCAACAGCACGGCGTGGACTACGTCATTCTTGCGGGCTATCTGCGCGTGCTCACACCTGCATTTTTACAGGCGTTTCCGCAACGCGTACTCAACATCCATCCCGCGCTGCTGCCCAGCTTCCCCGGCTTGCACGCACAGAAGCAGGCGCTGGACTACGGCGCGAAAGTTGCCGGCTGCACCGTTCACTTTGTGGATGAAGAGGTTGACCACGGTATGATTATTGTGCAGCGTACGGTCGGGATACTGGATTCTGATGACGAGATTTCGCTCTCTGCGCGCATCATAGCCGAAGAACACGAGGCCTACCCCGAGGCGATTCGCCGTGTGCTGAGTGGGGAGTACGAAATACGTGGACGACGGTATGTTCGGCGGAGTGGATCGTCCGGACCGGTTCAATCCTAAGAACTATCCTTGCGACCGGAAGCCGCGCTTATGCGGCTTCGATCCCGGATCATACCGCCTGCGAACCAGCTTCACTCAACGTCACCTTCACGTCCAGCCTGCGGCGTCCGCGAAAGATCGTGACCACAACTGTATCTCCAGCCTTGTGTGCGTTCATCACGCTGGAGATGTCCTGCGCGCTCGTGATCTCCTGCCCATCGATGGCGACGATGAAATCTCCGCCGAGCATAACGGGCGTATTGCCGAGAGCGGCACGCTCCGTGCCGCCGTGCAGGCCAGCGCGGTCGGCGGCTCCGCCCGGGGTAACGTGCTGCACCAGCACGCCGTAGTCGCTGGGCAGACCGATCTGTTCGGCGAGATCGGGACCTATTTCCAGCGGCACGATGGCAAGTGACGGGCGGCGCACGTGCCCGTACTTCGCGAAGTCCTCGAGTACCGCGCGTGCCGTGTTGATCGGGATGGCGAAGCCAATACCCGCGCTCTGGTCGGCATTGTTGCTGGCAATCATGGTATTGATGCCGATGACCTGCCCCTGCGAGTTGAGCAGCGGGCCGCCGGAGTTACCGGGATTGATGGCCGCGTCGGTCTGGATTGCGTTGTCAATGGCAGAGCCGGTTGGTCCCCGCACCGAACGCATGGCAGAGATGATGCCGCGCGTCATCGTGCCCGAAAGACCAAAAGGATTACCGATGGCGAAAACCTTCTGGCCAACCTGCAGGTTGTTGGAATTGGCAAGCTCCACCGGATGCAGGTTGGGCGCATTGATCTGCAGCAGGGCCAGATCGTGCACCTTGTCGATGCCCATGACCATGGCCTTGTACTTGTGCTTGTCGGAAAGCTGCACCTCAATGCGCGGCGAGTTCCCATCGACCACGTGATTGTTGGTGAGAATGTGCCCCTGCTTGTCCAGAATAAAACCCGAACCCTGGCCCTGTTGCGGCACCTGGCCGTAGAAAAAATCGAAGGCGACGGTGGTCGAAGTGATGTTCACCACACTGGGCAGCACCCGCTTGTAGACAGCGATGTTGTTCTGCTCCTCCGTGTCATAGGCCGGCTGCGCGCTGGCTACCTTGAGTTGGAAGTCGCCCAGCGGGCCGCTCGTCGTAACAAACGAACTGTTCTTCAGCGGCGAGTACTGCTCCACAAGCGCGGACACGGAGCCGGCAGGCCAAAGGTGGTTCGATAAGTAATAAAAGCCGCCGATTAGGAGCACAACCAGCAGAACGCGTCGCAGTTTCATCTTCTTTCCTTACGTGAGCTCATGATCTTGGATGCGTCCGGTGCGTTGACCTACATCCCCTTCATGGCACTGGTCGCTGGACTCCGTACGCAACTGGACATACAGCCGCTCGACGGCTTTCTGCAGTTCCGAAACGGTGCCCTCGTTGCTGAGCACAAATTCGGACATGGCCGCCTTCTCCTGGTCACTCATCTGCGCGGCGAACCGCGACTGCGCATCCTGTACCGACGCGTTTTCCCGCTGCAGGTAGCGCTTCAGCCGAAGTTCTTCCGGTGCGGTAACCAGGACGATGCGGTCGAAGCGGGTGCGCCATGGCGCTTTCGTCGCGATTTCCGCTTCCGCACCGCCTGCGGCACCATGTTGCGTTTCAAAGAGCAGCGCCGATTCCACAACGGCCACAGCGTCCGGTGACTGCGCTGCAACGCTACCCATCCAGTCCCGCTGCGCCGCAATGACTGCAGGATGCACGATGCGGTTCAATTCCTCCACCCGGCCGTCCTGAAAAGCGATGTGGGCCAGCATGGCGCGATCAAGAGAGCCATCCGCTCGGAGTACCTCCGGTCCGAAATGATCGACGATCTGCTGAAACACGGCCTGCCCGGGCTGCATCATGGCACGCCCGATCTCGTCCGACTTTGAGACGAACGCGCCGAGTTGCTGCAACATGGCCGCAACGGTCGACTTGCCGCTGCCAGCGCCGCCGGTGAGACCTACGCGCAGCATCGGCTCAGGCCAGGCCCCGGCGCATGCGAGCGGCCTTTACGGTGTTGTGCATGAGCATGGCAATGGTCAGCGCCCCAACGCCACCGGGAACAGGCGTGTAGGCGCTGGAACGTTCATAGCAACGTGGATCGATATCGCCCATCAGGACAAAGCCACGCTTCGCAAACGTGGCCCGGCGGCCCTCGTCCGCAGGAAAGAACCGCTCCACATCCGCCGCGCGATCGAGCCGGTTGATGCCAACGTCGATCAGCACGGCACCCGGCGTGACCATCTCAGGCTGTATCAGCCCCGGAACACCGGTGGCGACCACCAGGATCTCCGCCCGCTGGGTATAGGCCGCCAAATCACGCGTGCCTTTGTGGCAAACCGCAACCGTAGCGCCCTCGTTCAGCAGCATGGTGGACGCAGGTTTGCCCACGATGTCGCTGCGGCCCACCATCACGCAATCCCGACCGGCGATCGGAATGCCGCTTCGGTGGAGCACCTGCATAATGCCTGCGGGGGTGCATGGCACCAGGCTCTCCTGACCGATCTGGAGCCTGCCCACGTTTACGGGATGGAAGCCGTCCACATCCTTGCCAGGATCGACCGCTTCGAGGATGCGGCGCGTCTCAATATGCTTTGGCAGCGGAAGCTGTACAAGAATGCCATCGATGTCCTCGCATACATTCAGTTCCGCCAGCAGGGCAAGAAGTTTGGCTTCTGTGATGTCGGCGGCGGGCGTAAGCAGCAAGCTGCGAATGCCAAGTTCGCCTGAGCTCTTTACCTTGTTGCGGACATAGACCTCAGAAGCGGGATCGCTGCCGACCAGCACCACCGCGAGGCCGGGAACGATTCCCCGGTGCGCGAGTGCTTCCACGGAGTGGCGCACTTCCGCTTTGATCTCCGCAGCGATCGCGGTCCCATCCAGAACTTTTGGCGTCATCCTGGTCAGAATATCGTGTAGCGCCACATGCAATCCAATCTGCGTCTTCTGCGGAACGGCATGGAATGGCGTTCCGTACCGGGAACACTTCTTTCTAAGACACAACTCGACTATCGCGCACACGTCTAACGACGCAAGCTGCAGTTTGTAGTTGCACGAAGAGATTGGAGGGCGCATGAACCAGGCAAGTCAGGAACGGCAGAGCAGCGAGTTCATCACCAACATCTCAGAGGCAGATCTTCAGTCTCTGCGGTCCGATCTGCTGCATGCTGGGCTGGACAGTTGGCAGGCCGGCGAACTCATCTCGAGCTTTCTTGTAGCGAGGGGCTTCGGTGTCTCTTCAGGAGACGCACGCAAGGTGGCAACCATGATCGAAGCGGAATGCTGCTCACTGGAATACATGCGTCAGGCACTTACCACCCTTGCGTTTGTGATGTAGGTCACGAACGCATTTCTTCTAGAAAACGCATGTTGCTCACTCGTATTTGAGCGTCTCCACCGGATCAAGCGCAGCTGCGCGAGTAGCAGGCAGCGTCCCAAAAATCACGCCAACGAGTACGCTCGTCTACAGCGCAATCACTGGAGACCACCAGGACATCGGTATCTGAAACGGCGGCAGCAGATCGATACTCAAGGGGAGGATCACCCCGAATGCCGTACCGATCAGTCCTCCACTTAACGAAAGAAATACCGCTTCCGTAAGGAACTGCATGCGTATCTCGCGCTTCGTGGCGCCTAAAGCCTTGCGAATACCGATTTCCCGGGTACGCGCCGTAACGTTGGCCAGCATGCTGTTCATGATGCCCACACCGCTGACGACCAGCGTAATGAATGCCGCCACGGAAAGCACATACGTCAGCGCTGTCGCGATCTTGCCCATCATGTCCAGTACATCGACAAGAGTCTGCGCCTTGTACACGCTGGTTGCGCGGTGCCTTCCCTGAATCACGCTGGTGATGCGTACCGCCGCCCGTGGAACATCCAGCGGGTTCTTCATTGTGAAGAAGATCTCCTTCACGGAGTCGCTGCCGGTAAAGTAACGTGCGACCGGATAAGGAATCAGCATCGTCTGATCTGACAACTCGGACTGACCGAAGTCGCTCACGCGCAGCTTCGCTACACCCACAATAGTGAAGGGAATGCCGACGATGCTGAAGGACCGGCCAACCGCTGCCTGTGCCGAGCCAAAGAGAGCTTTCGCAAACGGCTCGATCAGAACGCACACTTTGTCGTGGGCAACAGCATCCTGATCGTCAAAGAAACGACCAGCCACGACAGCCAGATTGCGAACATCTTTATAC
>CALMAP010000399.1 GCA_937859825.1 uncultured Terriglobus sp.
TGAACAGAATGAGGAATTTACGCCTAAGTTCAGCCACATGAGGATTTTGAGCTAGATAAGACGGCTAAGTTTCTCCACTGGAGGAACTTAGGAAAGAGTACCGGGGGTATAGGGCTATCCCATCCCGGATCTCCTGCTTAGACCTTCGGTTCCCAGCCCTTCTCGTATTTGCGGCCGCGCATGGCAGCGGCTTCCTTGTCGCCGGTGATGTGGCCGTTGGTGGGATCCAGAGTGAGTACGCGTTGCGAGAAGTACGCGACGTTCGAGAGCTGGACGAGGGTGGTGCTCACGTTGCCCTGCGCGATGGGCTGGTTCAGCTTCTCCCCCGTGCGGATGGCATGGATCAGGTTGAGAAAGTGCATGTCCGTCATGCTGTCCGCGCCTACGGTGTCGGCGGAGGCGGTTGCGGCTTTAGTGGGTACCTTGTACTGGTCGGTGACCTTGTCCTTCTGGTCGTAGATCTCGTAGCCCGCGCGGTCGATCACGACCGTGCCCGTGGTCCCGTGGATGGCCACGCCGCGGTCGCGTCCGTAGGTCTTCTTGCCGCTCACGCAGGAGCCCTTCCACGTAATCAGGTGGTCGGGATATTCGTAGCTCGTGTCGAGCGTGTCGTAGAACTGCCAGTCGTCCTTGGCGGCGTAGCGTCCGCCAGCGGCAGTGATCTTGTTGGGGTACTCTACGCCGAGCGCCCAGCGGGCAACGTCGACCTCATGCGTGCCGTTGTTGAGGCTCTCACCCGTTCCCCAGGTCTTGAACCAGTGCCAGTTGTAGGGATGCACGTTGTCGCGGTAGGCCTCACGCGGTGCGGGGCCTTGCCACAGGTCCCAGTCGAGGGTGGCAGGCACAGGAATGGGCTTGCCCACGCCGATGGGCTTGCGCGTGTTTGCGTACCAGGTCTCGCCCCAGTAAGCCTTGCCGATCACGCCGTCCTTGATCTGCGCCACGATCTTCTGCGTGTGCGGACTGGAGCGTTGCTGCGAACCCATCTGGCAGAGTTTGCCCGTCTTCTTCTGCACCTCAACCAGCCACTCGCCCTCCTGCGGGTTGTGGCTGCAGGGCTTCTCCACGTAGACGTGCTTGCCTGCCTGCAGACCCATGATTGCCATGGGCGCGTGCCAGTGGTCGGGCGTGGCGATGGTGATCACGTCCACGTCTTTACTGGCGAGCAGCTTGCGGAAGTCCTGTTCGGTGCGCGGCTTGCTGCCCATCGCTTTCTCGGTGTTACCGGCGAAGCGCTCCAGGATGACGGTGTCCACATCGGCGACGGCAACAATGCGCGCGTCTTTTTTGTTGGCCTGCAAGGATTGCAGGTGCGCATAGGCGCGGCTGTTCAGGCCGATCACGGCAAACTGCACGCGCTCATTGCTGCCCGCAATCTGCGCGTAGCTCTTCGCCGTGGCATTCATCGCTAATCCTGCGGCACCTGCCGCCATTGACCCTACGAACTCCCGACGTGAAAGCATGACCACTCCTTACAATCCTCTGGAACAGGAGCCATACTAATGCATTGGTTTGAGCGTTGTCAGAATGGCGGCTTCACCAGCCAAGTGTTCCAGGCGGTCCCTTGAACGGGCCTGTGATGTCCGAGGTAATCCATCCGCCATAGAAGTCGCCGGCCTGGGCAACGACGCGCTCACCATTGACGGTGCACTCGTCCACGCGGCTGGAGTAGAAAGCCAGGAACCCGGCAAGCGCGGCATAGCTGCCAGTCGGCTTCGGATAGCTCCACGCCGCGGAGCGGACTTTGTCAATCTTCGAACTGCCCAGATCGAGGTCCCAGTACTGGGCGATGCCTTTGAATTCGCAGAAGCTGCCGCGCTGTGAGGACGGCGCGAGCAGGTGCATCGCAATGTCGGCAGGAGCCAGATAGTAGACGGGCGGATGGCTCGTCTCCAGGATGCGGAAGGCGTGGGTCGTGTCGGCGATTACGATGCCTGCGTGCACAATGCGCAGGTGCCGCGTGGTGGGCTCGAGCCGCGGCGGCCGTGGGTAGTCCCATACAGACTCGGTCTTCCGCATGGAAGCAATGGCATCCTCATCCTGCGACTCGGTCACGTCGTCCTCCTGATCTACTCGCAGGCAGAGCGTACTCCAGGCGATACACTCCACACCAGTGAGGTTGGCCATGGCGGAAGCTGTTCGCGAACGACGCAGGACCCACGACGGCGAAAAGCGCCTGAACGAGATGGACCGTCTTGGCGACATGCTGCACTTTCCGGTGTTGGTCAATGCAGGCGCAACGCTGAATGTGCTGATCACGATCGTGATCACGTGGTGGGTGCAGGCGCGCTTTCCTGGTGCAGCAACGCCGCTGCTTTGGATCGCGCTGGTGCTGTTTCTGAATCTGCTGCCGGTGGTGGTTCTCCGCCGCACCATCACACCCGCTACGGTCTACCCCACGCTGCGGGCGATGAACTTCGTTCGCGACCAGCACAAGTTTTCCGATTGGGTGTATCTGGCGGCTTCGGCGAACATGGCGTTCTGGATCTTGCTTGCCTGGACGGTCGCCGGGTATGGCCGAACAACGGGACATTTCGCGGTCCTGATTACGATCGCGTTCTTGGCAACATTTGCGCCTGTACTGCCGCGGCCGCTCTGGCGTGTCGCCTGAAGCAGACGGCGTGCCGCTGCGGCACGCCTTCTCTCCCTGGGTGCGGTGTTAGAGTGCTGCAAGTCGTGCAGGCGCACGCAGGAACGCCAACAGGTCTTCGTTCAGCTTGTCCGGTACGGTGTTGGTCAGGCCGTGCGGTTCGCCGTCATATTCGATTGTTTCGGAATTGGCGAGCAGGCCGTTCATGCGCGCGCCGGAACTCTCATAAGGCACCGCCTTGTCGCCGGTGCCGTGAATGACGATTGTAGGCACAGTGATCTTCGTTATGTCGCCGCGGAAGTCCGTCTCAGACCACGCGCGTACCAGCTTGATGGTCGCGTCCGGCGAGGCCGTCATGGCCTGGGCGTGGAAGAATTCCAACTGCGCTTCCGACACCGTATGGTGGATCGCGGAACGGTTGTAGAACATGGAGGCAAAGGTCTTCAGGAAGTCCGGACGGTCCTTCGCCAGCTTCTCAACGATGCCATCGAAGGTCTCCTTGTCGACGCCTTCGGGGTTGTCGTCGGTCTTGAGCAGGTAGGGCGTTACTGCCGAAACGAAAACCGCCTTGGCAACGCGCGCTTCCCCGTACGTCGCAAGA
>CALMAP010000400.1:0-1022 GCA_937859825.1 uncultured Terriglobus sp.
CGGATCAATCCGCTGTATTTTGTAACGCTGCTGTTTGATCTTCCGCGTTTCCTGCATGGGGCCACTCACGTCACGCACGCCAGTATTTCCGCGCGCGCATACACGATCGTTTCGTCGTTTCTGATGCTCCAGGCCTGGAGCCCTACACCGCAAGGATTAAATCAGCCCAGTTGGTCACTCTCGGTCGAGGCGTTCTTCTATCTGCTCTTTCCATTCGTTGGCCCCGTTCTTTACCGGGTCAACAAGCGGTGGATTCCCATACTGATGTTCGGCATTGTTGCCATTGGACTCGCTGCCACGGCACTCACAGCACCGCCGGACACACCAACTTACGATCCACTCAGACCTTTACCGACGTTTCTAGTCGGCATCCTTCTCAGCAAGCTTGCCGCCACCGTATCTGCAAGCAGAACAGAACGCGAGCGCCTGGAGCGCTATGCCCCGTTCATCATGGTTGTCTGCGTGGGTCTGCTGCTGACTGCATCACAGTTTACGCACCGCTATTCCTACCTTCAGAACGGGTTGCTGGCACCAGTGTTTGCGGCCCTTATTCTTGCATTTACGGTCGACGGAAAGCTGAGCCGCATGCTCTCGGCATCCTGGCTGGTTCTGTTAGGTGAAGCCAGCTTTGGGCTTTACCTAATTCACATGCCGATCAAGTCTTTGATCCGGGTCCCACTGCAGAATCACTTTTGGATCGTCTTCCCCATGTTTCTTGTGTTAGTGGTGGGTTTGAGCGTACTTAGCTTTCTGCGTCTGGAGAGCCCGGCACGGGTCTTTCTCTTAAGCAAAGCAGGTTACATTCCCAAGGAAACCCTCCTCACTAGCTCACTTGCTCAGTAATTGAGCGATCACGGATGTAACCCTCAGGGAATCGAAATTTGATATGAGCTGGTCTTGGCTAAAGCACATTCATCTGCGCCGCATTACCACAGCAAACCGCTTCATTCCAGAGGTGGACGGATTCCGCTTTTTGGCCATTCTGATTGTGGTTTGTTCGCACATCTACGGCCAGGTTCCCC
>CALMAP010000400.1:1032-4620 GCA_937859825.1 uncultured Terriglobus sp.
GAGCAACGGCGTGCTCTCTCAACTCTTTCGGAGGGCGTTCCGCGAGGGTAGGATTGGCGTCTGCCTTTTTTTCACCATCAGCGGCTTTATTCTGGCGCTTCCCTTTGCCAGGCATTACCTGCAGGGCGGCAAACCCATTCGTCTGCGCAGTTATCTTCGCCGCCGCGTCACGCGCCTTGAACCCCCCTACATTGTGGCAATGGTACTTCGGACGCCGCTGGTCGTGCTGGTAAAGCATGTCACTGTCGCTGTTGCCGCAACACACCTGCTTGTTTCCCTGCTCTACCTGCATAACATCGTTTACAAAACGGCTTCCATCATCAACCCGCCGGCCTGGTCGCTGGAAATCGAGGTGCAGTTCTACTTATTGGCCCCTGTCCTTGCATGGATATTCCTGATACCAAAAGTGGTCTTGCGGCAGCTTCTAATTGTTCTCCTTATGTTTGCGGGTATCGTGCTGGCCAGCTTTGTTACCAACGAGAGCCGCTTTTTCTATTCGATCCTGAGCTGTTCGCAGTATTTCATGGCTGGGTTTCTGTTATGTGATATCTACGTCTCAGAGAACCAGCCGAAGTTGCCGAAATTGGCCTGGGACGCTTTTGGCCTGGCATTAATCGTGTGGCTATTCTTTGGCCCAGATCGTCTGTATTTCGTACTGATGCCCTTCTTCACTGTGGTGCTGTACCTCGCTGGTTTGCACGGGACTGTCTTACGACGCTTCTTTGCTTACCCTGCGATCAGCATTACGGGAGGCATGTGCTACAGCCTGTATTTGACCCATACCGCGGTTCTGACCGGTATCTCAGGGTTAGCGACGCGACTGAGCCATACCGCGCTTCCGGCGGGAGCTGTAACTTTCCTCATTTTCCTGATCGCTTTTTGCGGCATTTTTTTGGTTGGCGCGCTTTTCTATATTCTGCTTGAACGTCCCTGCATGGATCCCGCATGGCCGCAGAAACTGGCACAATGGTTTCGCGGCAAGAAGCCCGCGATTGCGAAGTCCTGATGAAGCGGATTGGATACTGCCAGGGCTGCCGCCTGGGTCAAGATCTTGTGCCGCTTTTGGCCACCCGAGGTACGCGGATCTATGCAGTCCGGGTCTTGCCAGGTCCAATGATGAAGGTCCCGAGCAGTGGGGCCAGATAGATCATGGTGAGCGCGGTAACGACCAATGCAATGGTGCCCGCAGCAGACATGTATACAGGCAATGTGAGCCCACCCTCTGCGGCCACGTGCCCGAAGGCAACGATGTAGAAAAGCGACCATGGCGTTTCGTCCACAGTTCCTGCCGCCCATTGGATGATGACAAGCATGATGAATTGCAGCGCAGGCATGACGAAGAGCAGACCAACCCAGCCAGCCAGATGGTAAGCCTCAGCGAAAGGAGAAAAGGAAATTCCGGTTGTCCTGTCGGCATCGGACAACATGCCGAGTTCATGAGCATATTCGTTTCCAGAGAGCAGGTCCGGTTTGTTGGGCGCGAGGAAATGCGGAACGATATTTTCCAGATAGATGAAGACGTTCCGTAAACCGATTGGCCCAACCTGGTCCGTTCTGGAAACGAGTCCTGCATCGATCGGAACCAGGGTGAGCCTGTCAAACAGGCCCTGCGATTTGCGAAACCAGCGGTAGTTCAAATTCTGCTCCTGCACCTCGAGTGCAATCGCCGCTTCTCTGGTTTCCAGGGGATGGCTCAAGAGTTCAATGGCTTTGCTTGCACCTTGATCGCGGTAACTCCGCCCATATTGTGAAAACGGGACCAGAATCAACATACCTGCGCTCACAAGAGCCGCGGTTATGAAGATTGTCACCAGGTTGACCCTAAGCCGCGCCGCCGCTGCCGCGAGAATCCAGGCGAATGTAGGGTAGAAAATGCCCTCCTTGGAGTAGCCGAGCAGGCCAGTGACTGTACTGTAGACCGCGATGACAAACGCCAGCACGGTAAAACTTGATCGGCCGTTGGTGAACCGCACTCTCTGGTAAACGGCAATCAAAATGCCGAGAGGAGCAGCCAGGTTAAGCTGCCTCACCAGCGATGCGGTGCTGCCGCTATCGCTGTTGGATGAAAGAGCCTGAATCGCAAGAGGGATGACCGCCGTGAGAAAGAAGCACCCCGCAACAACACGGGACGTATTTCCACGGGTTAGTCCCGCCTGAAGAAAGGGTCTCGAAGGCCGGAAATACTGGCTTAATTTAATTGCACCGATCAAGGCACAGGTGCCAACCAGGTAAACCAGGAGCGTTTTGCCGGCGTACTCTACGTTCTCAACCAGCGGTTCGTTGAGAACGGCCTTCACCACGGTACCTAACGTGCCGGTAAGAATGGTGATGAAGAAGATGTACGAGCCCGCAGGGCTGCTCAGGCCTCCGGCAATGTTGAAGCCAAAGGTCGACACCATGATCTGAGCGAAGACGATTGCGCAAAGTGAGAGGGCGTTTCCCTCCCACAGCAGCACCCCGCTCAGCACCGCGGCCGCAATACCCGCATGCGCATACTCAATCCGGCGGGGATACGGGATATACATGGAAGCCCAAGTTTAACAAATGCTTCTGCCATGATCGCTGCACTGAGGTGTATTCCGACAGTACTTCAGCACCACGGATACTGACATCTAGACCGAAATGATCTTCTTTACGATCTGGCTGCCGTAATCCACGGCCGTAGTGACGATGTTGATCACCTTTGCGATGTTGCCAAGATGGACGTTGATCGTCCTGATCTCGGCGGCGCTTTTGTTAGCCTTGTCCACGAGCGTGGCCAGAACTGGATCATTGCCGTGGAACTGCTGGTTCACGCAGTCGTCGTAGTTGTGGCGTGCGGCAACGAACTTCTCCAGGATGTCAGCGCGTTCCGCCTTCGTTTTGCAGGCGGCAAGCATGTCGTTCAGCTTGTCCTGCATGTTGGCGTAGATCGCTTCCACGGCTTCAAGCGGGGTGCCGGTTGCCGCAGGGCTGGCGGTGCTTTCTATCTTCGTGGGATCGGTCATCTCAAACTCCAAGGTCTGCCTTGATCTCAAGCACCCACTGCTTCACGCCTTCCAGGGTGGCTGGCGGCAGCGTGGCCCGCATGGGGTGGTCTGCCGCGACCTGCTCGATACGATGCTGCATCTCAACCAGCGCGGAATCCAGGTCATCGGCACAACGCTGGTTGTCTGCCGTGCGGTCGGCATAGCGCGCGTCAATCTGGCCGAGCAGGTAATCCTGCAGGTTGGCTTTAAGTTCCGGCGCGGTAATGGCCGCTTGCAGGCCGAACGGCTCCAGCGAAGATTCGTACAGCGAGTGCGTCAGCACCTGATCGTGCTGCACAAGGTACTTCGCATTGGAGCGCGCCAGCCGGTAGTACTCATTGGTTGTTGAAACATACAGCGGCTTTTCGGAATGGAAGAAGGTTGCCAGCGCCTGCACCACAGGAGCCATGGAACGTGCTGCCTTCACCTCGTCGTGCGCGCGGATGATGCGCGCGCCTTTGTGGGCCGCCGCAAGATGCGCGGCAAGCGATCCGCCGATGCGCTCCTGCGGCGCGGACGGCGATACGCTGTCGATGAAGCGTTTTCGTGACGCGCCGACCAGCAGCGGAAAGCCGAAGCA
>CALMAP010000400.1:4630-6043 GCA_937859825.1 uncultured Terriglobus sp.
CAGCGCGTTCACCGCCACTTTCAGCGCCTGCGCCTCCGTAGCGTTCTGGTTCAGTACTTTGATCGAGACAAGCTCATCATTCAGCTTGCCGGCCGCGTCCGTCGCGTCGGACGGAGCACTGGAGTTGGTGATGCTGCTGAAGATAGCGGAGAGGCGGGCAATGGTGGCAGCCAGTTCGGCACGCTTGCGCAACTCGGCCCGGCGGTCTTCCAGCGAGTCCATCTCCGTCTTGCCGAAGGGCGCGCCACTGATGGCGAACTGCGCCCGGCCCGCATCTTCCAACCGGATGGTAAGCGTGTCCAGCGAGGCGTAATAGGCGCTCATCGTGGCTGCCGTAGCAGCCATCTGCGTGGCTGCCGCGACCGCGTCCTTCTGGGTTCTGCAGCCGCTGGCCAGCAGCAGAACCAGACTCAGTACCGCGAGAAGATGAGACTTTGCCGGAACGTTCCGCACAGCGTGGGCTCTCCAGCCGATTGTATCGATGCGAGAACATTAGGGCTGCTGCGCGCCACCCGTCAATCAAAATATGCGCCAGCGGCAGAAGGCCAGTCTGCATGACCGGCCTTTGTCCCCCGTGTCGCCAGCAGAGCGCTTTCCTATGTTTTGGTGGCAAGCCCGTCCAGGCTGCTGACAACTTCGTCGGGCAGGTGCAACGAGGCCGTTGCGATGTTCTGGCGCAAGTGCTCCACCGATGACGTACCCGGAATCAGCAGGATGTTGGGCGAGTGTTGCAGCAGCCACGCGAGCGCGACCGCCAGCGGCGTCTGCCCCACGGCAGCGGCAGCATCGTTCAGCGTGGACGATTGCAACGGCGAGAAACCTCCCAATGGGAAGAACGGCACGTATGCGCCCTTCTCCCCGGCCAGCTTACGCAACATCGCCTCATCTTCACGGTGCGCGACGTTGTAGTAGTTCTGCACGCAGACGATGCTGGCGATGGGCTTTGCTTCGTCAAACTGCTTTGCCGACACGTTGCTTAGGCCAAGGTGCTGAATGAGGCCCTGCCGCTGAAGCTCGGCAAGCACGGTCAGCGGCGCTTCGATGGAACTGTCATCCGGCGCGGAGACGCCGCCCACGCGCAGGTTTACCACCGGCAACACGTCAAGCCCCAGGTTCCGCAGATTGTCATGGACGGATTCCTTCAGGAAATCCGGCGAAGTGTCCATGATCCACGAGCCGTCGTTGCCACGCTTCGCGCCGACCTTGGTGACGATCGTCAGGTCCCGCGGGTAGGGATGAAGGGCCTCGCGGATAATCTGGTTGGTTACATGCGGCCCATAAAAGTCACTGGTATCGATGTGGTTGATGCCGGTGCTCACCGCCTCGCGCAGCACGGCGATCGCCGCATCTCTGTCTTTTGGCGGTCCGAAGACATGCGGCCCCGCAAGCTGCATCGCGCCATAACCAAGGCGG
>CALMAP010000400.1:6053-14130 GCA_937859825.1 uncultured Terriglobus sp.
GTTCACGGTAATTGCCGTTCCTGGAAAGGTGAAGGTGCCACCGAGATGATTCTGTTCTGCCATGATGAAGAACTCCTGTATGCTCCGAATATTTAGATGAAGAAAGCTTCAGGTTTGGAGTTCGCATTTGAGCAAGACCGCCCTGCAAACGTTTGAACCAAGAAAGACGCCGGTGCAGGCCCGCTCGGCCGCCAGCGTGCAGGCCATCCTGCAGGCTACCGTTCAGGTTTTGCTGCAGGAGGGTAAGGTGAAGCTGACGACCACGCGCGTGGCCCAGCGTGCCGGTGTCTCCGTAGGAACGCTGTACCAGTACTTTCCGAATAAGAGCGCACTGCTGCAGGCGCTGCTCAAGGCGCATCTGGACGGTGTCGCCGATGCCATGGAGAAGGCGTGTGCGGCTGCCCATGGCGCCTCACTGGCAACCATGGCGGAACTGCTCACCTCTGCATTCGTCGACGCAAAATTCCATGACATTGAGGCGAGTGTTGCCCTTTACGCGGTAAGCGACGACGTAGAAGGCCAGCGCATCGCCCGGCAGATGCGCGTCCGTGCCAGCAAGGCCATGACCGCCCTGTTCAAGAGCGCGTATACCGGCGGCATCGCCGAACCCACCCGGGTGGCAGAGACGTTGCTGAGTGCGATGGCCGGAGTAAGCCGCGGCATGCTGGAATCCGGTGTGAAGCCAGGAACCATGGCGGCCATGCGCCGGGAACTTACCGTACTGGCACGTTCCTATCTCTGTGCTTCGGCTGAGTAAGCTTCTTCCTACAGCGGCGCACTGGATGTTGGTTTAGAACAGGGTATAACCCGGGTTGAAGAGCGGTTCGTCACTTTGAACGGCATCGATCCACCGCAGCGCCAGCACAGCTAAAGGGTTGGTGAGCCCGTGGGCTGAAAGGTTCGGCACCACCTCAAGCAGGCCATGCGCAAGCAGGTCTTTGTATAAGTCGATATCAGGCTCGATCTTGATGCATTCGGTGCCGCCGATCCGCTTCTTATCCCCTTCATGGAAAGTAAGCTGCACGTTGCAGTAGTCGTACTGTGTCTGCTTATAACTAAGCGTTGCCCCCGGATGAAAGCGGGCCGAGTCTTTCTCTTCAGCAAACTCGCCGTCTGCTGCGGCCGCACGCACCAGTGGGATCACTGCCGGGTCGGCGTAACCGAAGAAGCGGTCCTGTGCCAGGGTGCTGTCCCAGATGACCTCTTTTAGGAAGCTCAACGGCGTCTTCCCTCCACCAAGCTCAATGGACTGCATGGCCGCGCAGAGATTCATCAACGATGCGAGAGAGAGCGGCCTGGTCTTCGCAAGGGATTCGTACCTTGCCTGTGCCTCGCTGTCGCTCACACCGGCAGCAATCAACATGGCTGCCGGAGCATGTTTCTCCTGCAGATCGGCCCACGCAGGAAAGTCGAACGATGCATGGGACGGAATCATGAGCAGACTCACCGTTTGGTGCGTTTTCGGGTCCGCTTGAACGAACCCGCCACCATTCTCATACCCATCCACATAAACGACGATCCGATAATGATCCCCTGGACCGTCGTGGAACTGCAGGTTCGCATGGACGGTTGGCGCATCTGCCCAGAACGAGGTCGTAACGTCGCTGTCGTTCGTGATGCGGACGAGCATCTTCTTTTGTGCCACGAACGGTTCACCGGCGCCCCATAGCAGCGTGATGGTGATGGGCGCGGTCGTGGGTGTCTGCTCAGACATAAGGCTGATCTCACCGGCAGTGTACGCGTCCTGTCTCCCGGTGCAAGGAAAATTCCAGCAGCCCAGGCGATCCACCTCATGAAGCACCCTGGGGGCTTTGCGGTACGTTGCGCGACCAAGCCGCGACGGCGGTTATTGTTAGAGAGAACCGCATGGCCGGTACTCGTCGCCGGTGTTCATGCAATCTATCGAAAAGGACTCTTCCATGTCGCAGAAAGACCAGCTTCCAATTCCTGCGAGCGCGTTGAAAGACCCTCGCTCGCTTGAGGTGCTGCGGGTGTGGATCGCCAACGGCCAGCAACACGTGGCTCTTGCCTTCGGCATGTGGGAAGACCCCGCAGCCTGGGGGCTTCTGCTGGCCGACCTTGCGCGGCATATCGCGGAGGCACACGCGCAACAGGACGATCAGATTTCAGCCGAAGATTTCCTTGAGGAGATACGTGCCGGGTTTGAGGCCGAGATGGACACGCCCAGCGACGAAGTGAGCGGGACTGTTCAGTAGATGATCGTGCTCTTGCTTCGCGCTCGACCAAGGCCCCGCTTTGCATCAGGAGAGCGATGCCGGTGACGGCGATGGTGCAAGCTGTTTCGCCCAACAGGACGGGAGTGCGACCGGCAAAGGCGGCTTCAGCAGCGACGCCGGTACGCTGGCGCGTCCTGCTGGTACTGCTACCGTTGCTCCCGCTCTTCGGGCAAAGCTTTCATTATTGGAAGGCGCTTCCGCCACTTTGGGCGCTGTCCAAGGCGTTTCCATTGCTCTCGCTTCCGCTGGCGCTATTCCTCTTCCGGGCGGACCCGCCGCCGTTCACGCGGCAGTTGTTGCTGAGTCTGCTCTGGTTCTTGCTCGTGCCGAGCTTCGCGGCCACCTTCTCATTTCAGCAGGGCTTCTTTAACGGCCTTACCGCTCAGGTCAAGCTTCTTCCGCTGCTGTACTTCTTTTCATTCCTCGCGCTGCTTCGGTGGCTGCGGCCCACCACACGGGAGATTGCAACCGGCTTTCTGATCTGCGCGGCAGTCACGTTCGCGCTGCTGCTGTTGTTTTGGCTGCTGGCCCCGCAAAGCTGGTACGTGACGACGTACAAGGTCGGTGACGCGCCCATCTTCAGCGCAGACAATCGCGGCAACCGCATCCGGATGCCGATGTACTTCGGAACCATAGGCATGTTTTACTGCCTGCGCCGTTTCTATGTGCAGCGGCGGCTGCCATGGCTGGTGACGGCTCTTACGGGTTTCGGACTGGCGGTCGCCGTGATCCGGATGCGGGCAATGGTGCTTGGCATTGCGGGAGTGTTCACCATCACTGCGGTGCGCAAGGCCTCGCCGCGCTGGCGTCTGGCTCTGATTGCGCTTGCACCGGTTATGGTCCTGTTGCTGTTTACCGTGCCATACCTGCGCACGGTGTTTGAGACGGACAGCACCTCGGGCTTCAATGTGCGCTGGACCACCTTTACCGAGGCGGTAGATTTTCTCGGCGCAAACCCTCTGCACTGGCTGATGGGCGTGGGCACCATCAGCCCGCTCGATCCCGGGGGCCTGTTCACCTGGTTCAACCACTTCTTCTTCCTGGCGGACATCACCTGGATGGGCGTGCTGTTCGAGTACGGTGTAGTCGGCGCGCTGCTCCTGCTGATGCTGCCGGTGCGCGGGTTGATGCTGGGCAACGCAACGGGCAGCACCGGAACGTCGCCATTTCTGGGTAGTCTTGAAGACTACCTGCTGTACGTGCTGCTCATCTCCCCGCTCTACCCGTTCACGCTTGCGCCGGGAGAAATCGCCATCATCATGGCCACGTTCGTCTATACGTTGGAGAGGAAGCGCCGTGTCGCACCGGGATTGCAATATGCCGTCTGAGCGACTGCGCCAATCCGTAGCTTCCAGATCGTCAAGCTTCATTCAACGCTCGCTGCTGACCACCGGCACGCGCCTGCTGGACCTGCCCAGCCGCTACGGTCTGCACCTGCTGATTGCGACGCGGCTGCCCGTTGCGGTAGTGGGAGCGTTCTATATCGTGTTCAGCACCATGACGCTGGCCTCGGGCTTCGGCAGGGTCGGGCTGGACCGGGCCCTCACACGCGAAGTGGCAGGCGCGTTCGGGCAGGCGCATCCCGGCGCCGCAGGCCATGTGATCCGGCAGACCTTCTGGCTGATGCTGCTGCAATCGGTGATCATCGCGGGGGGGCTCGCGCTGATTGCGGCGCCACTCGCAACGCACGTTCTGCATAAGCCCGGGCTGGTGCTGCCACTGGTGCTAGGTGCGCTGACGATCGTGCCGCAGAACATCTCCATTGCGGCGGCGGGAGCGCTTGCCGGACTGGGCCGCGTTGCGACAAGTCAGATGATTTACTCGTGGCTTTGGCCCGCACTCTTTTGCGCCGGTGCCCTGATTCTGCCAATGACCGTGCAGCGCACCCTGGTGCTCATTGGTGGCAGCCTTCTGCTGACCGCAGTCGTGGGCGTGCTGCTGATGCTACGCTTTCTGCCGGAGAACAAGACCGCCGAGGGACCCACTTCGGTAAAGCCGCTCTACAAAACTGGTCTCTCGTTCTTTAGCCTGGAACTGATGCAGCTCTCTATCTCGTCCCTGCCGTCGTTCCTGCTGGGTATCTTCGCGTCTACCACAGACGTGGGCCGCTACGCCGTGGCATGGCGCATCGTGATGGTGCTGAACCTGCTGGTGAGCGCCATTGCCGCCATGGCTGCGCCCCAGTTTGCCCGGCTGCATGCCGCGGGGGAGCGCAGGGCGCTGGCGCGTGTCGCGGCGCAGGCTGTTGGGCTCTCACTTGCTTTGGGCGGGCTGCCCATTGCTGTGCTCGCGAGCAGTCCTGTAACGCTGCTCGGCTTCTTCGGGCCGGGATATGCACCCGCCGCACCCGTGCTGCGCCTGCTGCTGGCCGGGCAGGCTGCCATGGTGCTGTGTACCGCCCTGCCGGAACTGCTGGGTATGCCCGGTCACGCGCGGTCGCTCACGCGTATCAATCTCTGCTCGCTGGCACTGCTTTGCGTGCTGCTGCTTACCTTAAGCCGGCGCTTCGGGCCGGAGGGGGCTGCGGGTGCGGTGAGCCTCACGATGATCGTCAATTGCATTGCCATCGCTGTGGCCGTGAAGAAGGATGTCGGCTTTCTTCCTCTTTTTGCGTTACGCGCCTCATGACATCTCCCGCCGCGCCGATACCTCTTTCAGAGGTGGAGCGAATATGGCAGTGTCCCTTGCAGAGAAATCCGGAGCCCCATCCCAGAAACAGAGTGCGGCGCCGAAGCCATTGCTCCCGCTGCAGCCTGCCTCCATGCGCGGCCGTATCGGCCTGGGCCTGTTTTAAGTAGCGTTCCACTGCCGAAAGAATGGCAGCAGAACCGCAACCGCGTCCGGAAATCGTTCCGGAAACATCGGTGCCGTCTGGTCTGTCAGAAGTCTCGGCAGCCGGGCGACCAGGATCTGCAAGCGCGGTAGAGATCGCTCCATCTCCTGGCATAGCTGCTCGCCTGCGGCCTTGCTGGCGGCAAATTCCGTTGCGCTGGTTGCAGGATCGTCCAGAAGCGCGGACGAGGGATAAAACGCCACAAGTTTCCTGCCTGGCTCGACCCTGCCGCTTTCGGGACGCAGCAACTCCACACACAGGTCATGAAATCCCTGCACGTAGATGGCGTTGTGCCCGACGAGACACTCCGCGCAGGGCAGTTCCCCTTTCTGCCGGAACATGCGACCGCTGGCAAAGTAGAGCAGGTGCGTGAACGGTCCGGTCACATCCGCAAGCTGTGGAGCTGGGGCCTCGCGGGCATCGTAGCGGAGAATGGAAACGGACCCGCCGTGATCGCGGATTTCAGCGGCCACGCACTCGGCATCCTGCAGACCGCTTGCATACGTGAGAACGGATTGTCCTCCGCCCGCGGCGATGCACTTCGCGGCAATCTCACCCAGACCGCGCGAGCCGCCAAGAATCAGGGCGCGCATCCCCAGGAACTCGCCGGAAAGCACCTGCTGCTTTACCTGCTCCATGGTGGCCTGGCGTACGGGCGCATGGCGAACAAATGCTTCCAACGTTCCCGCGATCCATCCTCCCGCAATACGGATGCGCACTCGGCGGAAGCGCGGATCGACCGCGATTCCCTCGTAGGAAAGTACGCTGCGACCAGCCGCGAGAGAAGGTGCGATCACCCAATCGGCAACGGAGTCGATGGAGTGGAGACCCGGCGCTTCCATACCCACCACGTAGGAGCAGGTGGCAATCTCCGCTGCCAGCCGCGGCCCAAACGTTCGGGCGAGCGATGGAAAGAGTGTCTCGGAGGCGGAAAGATCGGCGATCGGAGCTTGCCCATGCTTGCCTTCGATTTCGTGGAGCAGCAGCGTTGCCGGAACCTCTCGCCGCTGCGATACGGTGCTGTGCCGATGCGGTCGTTCAGGCTGGTCATGCGCCAGGCCACTCTGGAGGAAACAGGAGAGCGCAACAAGCTCGCCCACGCGCAACTCGAAACGTGACTTCACACCCGCGCAGAACCACAGTGAGACAGTGTCCTCCAGATACATCCATTTGAGAAAACGGACGGAGACAATCCCAAGCGACCGGTCGACATGAGCTCCGGCCACAAGCTGGTCCAGAGCCCATAGCACCATGTGCATGCCATACACCACCCCGGCACCCGGTGGGGTGCGCCGCGCCGCAACCGGGTCGATGTGCATGGGATTGCGGTCGCCGGAGAAGTGCATGAACAGCTCTTGCTGTGGCCACGTGACGGCGGTCTGCGCCACCAGAACAAACGTGCTGGAGGTGTTGGAGGCAGCGGCGTTCAAGCTCTCAAGTGTACCCGTTGCGATAAACTTTCCACAGAACCTGCAACCTGCGAAAGCGCGCACGCGGCCTACGCGCCGGAGAGTTTTTTGCTGTTCAATTCATTCGGCTATCTGCTTTTGTTTCTCCCCGCGGTCGTGGTGGCGATCACGCTGCTGAAGCGGTTTGCCGGCGCGCGCACGGCACAGGCAGGAGTGCTGGCCGCTTCTGTTCTCTTCTATGGCTGGCATCGCCCAGCAACCCTGTTCTACCTGGCTGCTTACATCGTGGCCAACTGGGTAGTGGCGCGCAGGGTCGGCAGTGCGGAACAGCCCAAAAAGAAACGATGGCTGCAGCTTGGGCTGGTGCTGAACATCGGCTATCTTTGCACGTTCAAGTATGTGAACTTCCTGCTTGGCACGCTCCCGTTTCTGCACGGGCACGAGCACCTAATTCCAGACCTGGAATTCCCGCTCGGCATCAGCTTTTTCACGCTTGCGCAGATCATGTATCTGGTGGACGTTTACGAAGGGCTGGTCACGGCAGGGCCGCTTTTCGAGCATGCCGCATTCGTCTCATTTTTCCCCTACGTCATAAGCGGGCCTCTCGCGCGCGCGAAGCGGATGCGTCACCAGTTTCCGCAGTTTGGCGGGAAGCAGGGCGACCGCGCCAACCATATCGCGCGAGGGCTTTTTCTTTTCAGCATGGGACTGTTCAAGAAGGCCGTCTGCGCGGACACCTTCGCCCAGCTCGCCGACTATGGTTTCGATTCGGCGACACACCGCTCCTGTCTCGAAGTGGTCGTATTCAGCCTGACCTATGCGCTGCAGTTGTACTTCGACTTCAGCGGCTATTCCGACATGGCCATCGGCACGGCGGAGATGCTGGGCGTCGAGATCCCACGCAACTTCGACGCGCCTTTCAAGTCGAAGTCCATCATCGAGTTCTGGACGCGCTGGCACATTTCGCTCTCCGGCTTCATCACCACGTATCTCTACACGCCCATTCTGCGATCCTTTTCCACGGCAACGTTGCCGGTAGCCATGTTTTCCACGCTGCTGGCCATGACCGTTGCGGGCCTGTGGCATGGGCCATCGTGGACGTTTGTCTGTTTCGGCGTGCTGCATGGAGCGGCGCTGGCGCTGAACGCGTTCTGGCGCAGGCGCCTGAAGATCAGGCTGCCGGACTGGTTCTGCTGGATGCTCACGCTCTGCTTTGTGGACCTTGCGTTTCTATTCTTCCGATCACGCACAGTGCCCGCAGCTTTAGCCATGCTGCACGAATTGTTTCTGCCGCAGCATCTGCTGGGCATGCAGAACCTGGTGGCAATGCGGCAGGATTTTAGCTGGCCCATCTTCGGTCCGCCGGTGCTTTTCGGCGTCGTGGCCGCATTCGTGGGCAAGGGCTCGGAACAACTCGCCCGCGAGTTCCAGCCGGGAGCCGCTACCGCCATCGTCTCCGGTCTTGCGCTCGTAATTGCGGCCGTCTACATGAACTCGCAGATTGCGGCGACGTTCGTCTACTTCAGGTTCTAGGGGCAGAAAATTGAGCAAGCCCATGCAAGCCGGACGCTGGATCGCCACCACCCTCGCAACCTTTC
>CALMAP010000401.1:0-3488 GCA_937859825.1 uncultured Terriglobus sp.
ATGTCAGCGTTGCTGAGAACCAGATCGAGACAAGAGCGGCAGCAAACATCATTTTCGGTGCTCATCTGCTAGCTCAGTCTGACGCTATGATGTTGCCGCCAACGACCGTGATTTACAACCTTGAGCAGCTAGGCATTTCATGGGTCCCACCGTGGTACACAATGATGGCCGCGAGGCTCCGCGTCTGGGACTACACGGTGGCGAACCTCACGCTTTGGGAAACAGTGCCCGTAAAGCATGGGGCAAAATTGTTGCCGATTGGATATATGCCGCAGCTCTCGAGGATTCTGCGCGCTTCGCGACAGGACATTGACGTGCTGTTCTATGGTGCGATGACGATGCGCAGGCTCGCGGTGATTGACCGTCTGAAGAACGCGGGCATTCACGTTCATGCCGGGTTCGGGATCTACGGGCAGCAGCGCGACGATCTGATCGCGCGGGCGAAGATCGTGCTGAATCTTCATGCAGCAGAGGAGGGGCCGTTTGAAGTCGTTCGAGTCTCATGGCTGCTGGCCAATCGCAAGGCCGTAGTCTCGGAACGGGCTTCGGATGCAGGAGAACTCGCCGACGCAGTTGCGTCCTGCGGGTATGCAGAACTGGTCGGTACCTGTCTACGACTGCTTCGCAACGATGGTGAGCGGCACGCTCTTGAAGAAAAAGGCTTTGCCATCTTTTCAGCGCGCAGTCAGGCTGCCATGCTGGGGGAAGTACTTGCCCATTGGACATGACCCATCCCGCTCGCGCGCAGAACGGTAACGTGCATTTACTTGCCTCGCACATTCGCACTACTCAGGTGTGATGGGACAGCTTATACTCATGCAGACTCGCGCCCCCGTTTGCGGCTTCACGCTGGATGGATTGAAGAACAAGTATGGAAGAAACGCGTACGACTCCCACACTGATTTTGAAGGTCACCGTGCAGGGAGAGCGCAAGGAGTTCCGCCTTACCGCGCCGGCCCGCATCGGGCGCTCCGCAGACTGTGAGGTCAGTCTGCAGGACGGCCATGTGAGCCGTGTTCACGCGCGGGTCTTCTTCGAGTCGGGCCAGTGGTGGCTGGAAGACCTGAACAGCAGCAACGGCACGTATGTCGGGCAGGAGCGGGTTGTGCGCGCGTCTCTCAGTACAGGGACGACCGTGCGTCTTGGCGCACAAGGGCTGGACTTGTCGTTCCTGGTAGAGGAGCTGCCGAAGCCAACG
Source organism: uncultured Terriglobus sp. (assembly GCA_937859825.1). Taxonomy (GTDB): domain Bacteria; phylum Acidobacteriota; class Terriglobia; order Terriglobales; family Acidobacteriaceae; genus Terriglobus. The sequence continues at coordinate 1,199 of CALMAP010000401.1, forward strand.
GCAAAGCCGTCCGGTGCGGTGGACGCGTCGCGTTACTTCGGTGAGCTAAAAGAAGGCGATACCGCGGGCGAGCACACCATGTTCATTCGCTCTGCCTTTGCGCAGATTCAGAAAAAGCAGAAGCGGAAGTTCGGCGGAGTGGTCGTCGGACTGCTGATTGCGATGGTGGTGCTTGGCGGTTTCGGGATCTATCAGTACCGCAAAGCCGGCAAGCAGCGCCAGATGGCCGAGCAGATGTTCTACACGATAAAAGGCCTCGATCTTGAAATCGCGGGCCTGCAGGAGGCGGTGGCCGCCTCCAGCAGCCCGGAGTCGCAGAAGCAGTTGCGCGCCATTGCAGAGCGGCGCGCGCAGATGGAAGACAGCTACGACCACTTTCTTTCCACCATGCACGTGTACAGCCCGCAAATGTCAGAACAGGACCGCCTGATTCTGCGCGTAGCTCGCATCTTCGGCGAGTGCGAGCTGGATATGCCGAAGGAGTTCAAAACAGAGGTCGAGAAGTACATCAAGTATTGGCAGACATCCGGTCGGTGGAAGAGTTCCATGCAGGTGGCCCGGCAGCGTGGCTATGTGAGCACGATCGGCACGACACTGAAGAAGCAGGAGCTGCCGCCACAGTTTCTCTATCTTGCGATGAACGAGAGTAACTTTCAGGAAGACATCAGCGGCCCGGTGACCGCGTATGGCATTCCGAAAGGTATGTGGCAGTTCATTCCCGCGGCAGCGGTGCACTACGGCATGCACGTGGGTCCGCTGCTTGATGAGCGCGTACCAGACTTGAAGGACGACCGGGACCACGTCGCGCCGGAAACAGTTGCCGCGGGCAAGTATCTGAAAGATCTGTACAGCAGCGATGCCCAGGCGTCGGGGCTGTTGGTTATGGCCTGCTATAACATGGGGCAGCCTCGTGTGCTGCGCATGATCCGGACCCTGCCGCCCAATCCGCGCGACCGCAACTTCTGGAAGCTGTTGCAGGCGCATCGTGACAAAGTTCCTCAGGAAACCTACGACTACGTCTTTCGCATCGTGGCGGCGGCCGTGATCGGCGAAAATCCGAGACTGTTCGGCTTTGATTTCGACAATCCACTCGCACAAACACAAGGATGACCATGCTGCAGGTGGCGGCGCTCTCGGACATCGGCTGCAGGCGAAGCAACAACGAAGACAGCTTCGGCTACGACATGCAGACCGGCATCTATGCCGTATCTGACGGTATGGGTGGCAGCGCCGCTGGAGAGGTAGCAAGCCACATCACAATCCAGGCGACGCTGCTGCGATATCGTGAGCTGCTGGCCGATGAGGCGTATCGCGGACAACCGCTGCAACACCTGTTGTTCTACGCGGTATTACATGCGAACGACTCGGTATACCGGGAAGCGCAGAGTAATCCGCAATACGCCGGTATGGGAGCGACGCTGGTAGCGCTCTGCATGGTGGGCAGTAATGCACTGATCGCGAACGTGGGTGATAGCCGTGCCTACCTTATTCGCGGTGGAACGATCTCGATCATCACGCAGGACCATTCGCTCGGTGCGGAGCAGTTGCGCAGTGGGCACGACGTCGCTCCGAACGATCGCAGTTTCAACGTAATCACTCGCGCCATCGGCATCGAGGCGGAGGTGCAGCCCGATTTATTCGGTGCCACGCTGCTGCCCGGCGACCGCCTTCTGCTTGCCTCCGACGGCCTGATGAAGCATCTGGACGACGAGGGCATCGCGCGGATCGTGCACGGCTCCTCGACCGTGCAGCAGGCGTGCGAGAGGCTGATCGAGGCGGTAAAGACGTTCGGCGCGCAGGACAACGTGACGTGCCTCATGATCGAGGCCTGATCGCTGCATAGCATTTGCTTGTGCGGCTGCGCTAAACTTCGCGCGTAGCCGGTAAGCCTGGGAGGAACCTTTGAAACTGCTGCCGTACGCCTTCTGCCTTGCACTGCTAACCGCTGGCGCTGACCTTTCTGCCCAAGCCGCACACGTGGCCGCTGCTGCAGATGGACTCGTGGTCCGGCTGGAGCAGTTTCGCGCGGGCAAAGTGGCGCCGATAAGGGCAGAGCATGTTTTTGAAACCAACGACTACCTGCGCTTTCGGCTGCAGACACCCTCGCATGCCTACCTCTATGTGATCGACCAGGGCACTTCGGGCGAGTACTCGGTGCTGTTTCCCTCGTCGTCAAACACACAGGCCAGCAATGAGATCGGCACCGCACCCGAAGCGTTCGTGCCCGCCGCTGAAGACGGCTGGTTTCAGGTGAGCGGTCCCGCCGGTTTTGACACGGTTTACTTCCTGT
>CALMAP010000401.1:3498-12265 GCA_937859825.1 uncultured Terriglobus sp.
GTTGAGTCCCACGCCGCTTTCTGTTTCTGCAAAGGGCTTTCCCGCGCCGGGAAAGTCCGCCGCGCCGCCCTCAAACCTGCTGCCCCGATGCAACGACGCCATATTTCAGGCCCGTGGTGAGTGTGTCGACAGCAATGCCGGACCTTCTGCTTTACCGCGCGATGCGCCTTTGCCGCCGCAGATCACTACGGCTGCACCCGCCGCGAGCCGCGACCTGTTCCTTACCGACGAGCGGAGCGAGACTGCCAAGCCAAGCAAACCGCTGACCGGCCCTGCTGTATACGCCTTCCGCATCGCTCACAAGTGAGTCCTCGTATGTATCGATCCGCCCTTCGATTTGCTCTTGCCGTGCTGCTGCCGCTTCTGCTGCCCGGCATGCTCACTGCGCAACAGGCGCCTGCACCGCCCTCGGGCCAGGCGGACGGGTCCCGTGACCTGAAGCTGGCCAAGCCGCCCGGCACGGCTGCGGCGGATGCGCCCGTGGCCATTCCACGTAGTTATGCGCTGGTGGTGGGTGTTTCGCATTACGCCAATCTGCCTGCGTCGGCACAATTGCACTTCCCCAATCGCGACGCGGAAGAAATGTACACCACACTCATCAGTCCGGAGGGTGGCCAGTTTCCGCCGGAAAACGTGCACCGGCTGGTGGACTCACAGGCGACGCTGGCAAATATTCGCCGGGAGTTGGAGCAGTGGTTGCCGTCCGTCACCAAGTCGGACGACCGCGTGCTGATCTATTTCGCCGGACACGGCTTCGTCTCGGCAGGGAAGGGCTATCTCGCTCCTTACGACATAGACCTGAAAAATGTCGCGAATACCGCTTACCCGATGGACCAGCTCGGCAAAGACATTGGTACGAAGATTCAGGGTAAGTGGAAGGTATTGCTCACCGATTCATGCCACTCCGGCGCGATTACTCCCGAAGCAGACCGCGCAGAACTTAATAAGACGCTTCTTGATCTGCATAACTCGCTCTTCTCGCTCACCGCCAGCCGCGACCGCGAGCAAAGTTTCGAGAGTGTGGACTGGGGCGGCGGTCACGGCATTTTCACCTACTATGTCGTGCAGGGCATGGACGGCGCGGCCGACACTAATGGAGACGGCATCGTCAGCGCGGATGAGCTTGCGGAGTACGTTCACAGTAACGTGCGGCAGGCCACCCGCGCAGCACAGAATCCCACCTCAGAGCGCGGCAGCTTCGACCCCAACATGGTGCTCGCGTTCAATCCCACGTTGCGCAAGGCAGCGGCACTGCCGCAGCCGCAGTTCGGCAATCTGGTCGTCGAGACCAATATGGACAACACCGAGGTGTGGATCGACGGCAAGAGCGTCGGTACGGTGCAGAAGGGCAAGAGCCTGCGACTGCCCGGCATCCCGCCCGGGTCGCACACGATCAAGGGTGTCCACATGGGCTACGAGCCCGATGGTCCTCGGGAAGAGCAGGTGTACCCAGGGCAGGACACTACTGTGAGCCTGCACATTCTGATTGTGCGGAATCGCAACAAGGCTGCTGTCGATCTGCTGGACAGGGGTATTACCGAGTACAAGAACGGCTACGAGTCCAATTATCGCAAGGCAGCTGCAGATTTCAAGCAGGCTATCGCCCTGGACCCAACCTACAGCGCGGCATACGTCTATCTCGGCCGGACGCAGAACGCGCTCTTCGAGGACAACGATGCGCTCGTTTCCTTTAAAAAAGCCATCGAGAACGACCCGGATTATCTGGAGGCGCGCACAAGTTATGCGGCCGCGCTTCTAGACCAGGCAAATCTGGACGAGGCAATTCGTCAGCTCGACTTTGTGACGAGGCGTAACGGCGAGAATGGTGTGGCATGGTATCTGCTCTCGCAGGCTTACGCCCGGAAGGGTGTTTTCGATCAGGGCAAGACGGCAGCAGAGAAGGCCGTGCAATTCACCCCGCGCAACGGTGAGGCGCACTTCTGGCTCGCTGAGTGTCAACGGCAACTCCAGCATCCCGCAGACGCAGAACGGGAGTATGCCCGCTATCTTGAACTTACGAACTTCGATTCCGGCGCATTGGGTAAGTTGAATTACTACTTAGTCGGATCGCTCATCGGCATGGGCAAGAAGACCCGTGCCGCGCAGGAAGATATCTGGAAGGAGCAACGCGGCCTCGCAAACTTGGGCATGTGTAAATGCGAGAATATGCAGCAGCACTACTCTGCAGCCCTGCCGCTCTGCCAGAAGGCACTTACCTATATGCCGCATGATGCACAGGCGAACTACGCGATCGCAATGATCTATGTGCAGGAATCGAACCAGCAGGCGTCACCCGCACTGCTGAGTGCAGCTCGCACACATTTTCAGCAGGTCATCGCCGCGAACCCGGATACGGAAGAGGCAGGCCGCGCAAAAACATATGTGAGCCGCATTGACACGGCGCTTGCCAAAGCGCCGTAAGAGCGGTCGCTTCAAGCGACCGCTTTGCTCTCTCATCCCGTATTGTCGTTTTCCACTGCAGCCGCAAGAAGCGCGGCTGGCGTTCGAAAATGACAGTTCCGTAGGGTGAGAAATCTACCATTTGCAGAATTACCTTTTAACGAGATAGCCTTTCGGGTTCCTGTCCGTTGGACAGATTCAGGTTCTCAACAGGCAGCAAGACGTTATGGACGACGACCAAAGCAACCAGAACACGCATTTCATGGCTAACCACGGACAATCGTCTGCGGCAGCTAGCGAAGAATCCTGGAAAACCATTAACAACTACATGCAAGGTGCAAAGTTCTCTTCGGATCCAAATAGCGGAGTTTTATAGCTCATCATTGAAGAGTTTTGGTTCTGCAATCCATACATTGCAAGATATGACATCCCCTGTCCACACACTCGATGATGGGACTATTTTAGAGTTTTATTACGGGGCTGGAGGCGTTCATGGAGCGGCACACTACTTCGCAGAGAATGATCCAAGCGATAGTTGGTCACGTTTTGGGTGGGCAATAAAACTTACACTGGCAGCTTACGTACAAGCAGCGCCTGACCGCGCTAGCTCTCAAGGTCTTACAATCGACAACTTTAACGCGGTTGCGAATACCCGGCTCTCTCAGTATGTTGAGCAGTATTACTCTCAAAAAAGATACAAAAGCGCTAAAGGGCACCTAGAATCGAAGGCAGCCAGACTGTGCGCTTTGGGAAATCCTGCTGCTTGGGGGGGGAATAATATGGTAAGGATTGTCCTATCGGTAGTGATTTCCATCTCGCTACATGCTATCGCCTTCCTGTCGGCCGACCCTCGTGCTCCCTCGGGGGGAGGGGTGTTTGAAAGTGTCTTTTCTCTGCCTTCCAAATTTGCCACTCTGTTTGTCAGCGGGCACAACTTCACATCAGCAATGTTCCCTCTGGTCTTCTCGTTCTTTTTCTATACTGTCCTTATATTCATTATGCTCACCTCCTATCAGAAGATAAGAGCGAGGGGCATCCCGAAGTAGTCTTTGACAGAGCTATTGATGGTTCAGCGTGATCCGCGCTACCACTTCATGCGAGGGTGAGTCGGCATTCTCTTTCGCCACCACGTAGACGGCCTTCTCGCCGTCGCCTGTTTCGCTGCTCTTCTGGTCGACCTTTTGCTCGTTCACAAGCGTCAGGTCGCGGCTGGCCAGGCGCTGCACCAGGTCATCCGGAATGCGGTTGACCGCCTCGAGGATTTCACCGGCGGGACGCGGTGATGGCGTGGATGTGGGTGCAGGTGTCTTCAGGCGCTGGACCGCGCCGTCAAGATCGCTGATTCGTTCGCGGCTCAGGACAACGAAGAGCTTCTCGGTGCCGGGAGTTGCGTCGAACTGAAAGGCCTGCTCTCTGCCGGGGACCTCTGTGATCTGGCCGGCTTCAATGCGGTTGGCGTCGGGCCCCGCGGTTTTGCCGGGAAATATCGGAGACCAGCTACCCGAGGAGCCCTGTTGAATCACGTACAAGTAGCCCGGCTCATTGCTCATCATGGAAAGCCGCAGGTGGTCGCCCGCGTGAAAGGTCGCATCCGGCGAGACCTCTGCATAGGCGCCGTCTGCTCCGCGCAGCAGCAGAGAATAGCGCAAACCGATTTGCTGCGTCTTGAGCGTCGTTCGGATGAAGTGCGGCTGTTCGCCATAGCCGTTTTGCGCGATGAGCTGCGGCGCGATGTGCACGCTTTCCTTTGCCGCGGGCCGGTGCTGCGGGGCGGTAGTCTTCACGGCCCTTTTGGCGCCAGGGTTCGCGGACACGGAGACCAGGTCGCTTGCGGACCAAAACGCATCGCGGGGAGAGGCCTTCTGCGCTTGCAATGCAGAAGGAAGCAGCAAAGCAGCAAGGGAGACAGCACAAATTGGGTAACGCACGGCGAGTCCTCCGAAGAGATAGGAAAGTTTACTGCGAAGGGTCCTTCACGCAACGAAAGCCGATGACCTGGGAGCGTTGGTCGCGGGGAAATCCGCGGTGCACGTAAGCCGCGAAGCCACGGCTGCCGCCTGGCGAGAAGCTGCCGCCCTTAATAGGCACCCAGTCGTGCGAGAACGAAGTGGAGCGTAGCGACCGCTGCATATCGTCGAGTTCCGCAGCCGAGGGCGTGTAGCGCGAGGCGGTCATCTCCCACACGTTCCCGGCCATGTTGTACGCACCTGCAGGGCTGCGGCGCTCCGGATTGGAGCTAACGGCCTCAATCTGCTGCGGAACGCCGTCTGTCCACGGCTGCGTGCCCCAAGGGAAGGATCGGCCATCGCTGCCGCGCGCGGCCTTTTCCCATTCCTGCTCGGTGGGCAGACGTTTTCCAGCCCATGCGGCATAAGCCTCCGCTTCCGCTTCACTCACACCCGAGGCAGGGCTGTTCGGCTTTGCGGACTGCATTGCGTTGGGCATCTGCCTGCCGGTGTCACGAATAAAGCGCAGGTACTCCTCGTTTGAGACTTCTGTCTCGTCTACGTAGAACGCGGGAAGTGCGGCGGTCTGCTGCGGCTCTTGAGAATCCGCATTGCTGCTGCCGAAGACAAACGGACCGGCAGCCACAAGAACCATGCGGCCATGCGCGTCCTGCAGGTCAGCAGGCAGGTTTGCCGGCTTCGCTGCCGCAGAAGTCTCTGCGGTGGGTGCGTTGCTCTTGCCGCGCCCCATCAACAGCAGACCCGCAATCAGCACCAGCAGAACGGCAGCAGACGCGAGTCCTATCTTTACCGCGGCGGAAGGAGTCCGTGGCTTTTCCTCGGGAACAACTTGCGGCACGCTCGGTGCCGGCGTGGAAGGACGGGCTGCCGCAGCCGTCTTCCCGGACGCGCCCGGCGAGGGCACAGCCACCCGCGTTTCGGAGACACAACCTCCCGGTGTTGGTGGTTCGTTGATCTTCTCCGCAAGCGAAGGATCGACAATCGGGCGCAGCGCGGACGGCCCGGAGCTCGCCCCATTCGCCTTCAACTCATCCAGCAGCTCCTGCACGGTCTTGTAGCGCTCATTTCGGTCCTTCCGCAAAAGGCGTTGGATGATCTGATCGCACATCGGCGGAATCGAGTCGTCATAACTCAGTACGGACGGTGGAGGCGTGTTAAGGTGCGCAATCTGGATCGCCGTGGCGGATTCGTTCTCAAAGGGCCGCCGCCCGGTGAGCAGTTCGAAAAATACCACGCCGAGCGAGTAGAGATCGCTGCGAATATCGCAGCCCTCGCCGCGGATTTGCTCGGGGCTCATATAGAAAGGCGTCCCCAGCGCCTCACCCGGACGGGTAAGACCGTCTGCCACATCGGTGATCTTGGAGATGCCGAAGTCGAGAATCTTGATGCGGCCGGTCGTGTCCAGGTGCATGTTGGCGGGCTTTAGGTCGCGGTGCACCACGCGTTTCGATTCGGCCCAGCTAAGTGCCTCGGCGGCCTGTGCGATCACGCTTGCCGCTGCGGCAACACTCAGCCTGCCCTCGCGGCGCAGGTAGCTCGCCATGTCTTCGCCGCAAACGAACTGCATCACAAGGTAGTGCAGACCCATGCCTTCGCCGATGTCGAAGATGGGCACGATGTTCGGGTGGCCCGAGAGCGATGCGGCGGTGGTCGCCTCCTGCTTGAAACGGGCGACGATGTTTGGGTCCTGCGCGAGATGATCGGAGAGAATCTTGATAGCGAACAGGCCGCCATGCAACTTGTGCCGAGCCAGTAGAACCTGTGCCATGCCGCCGCCACCCACGCGGCAAAGCACCTGGTACTTGTCTCCCAGAAGGGCTTCAATGTCGGATTGTTGCTGCTCCGCTCGCGTCGTCAAAGCGCATTCTCTCCGGTGGCTGCACCTGCCTCACCGGCACGCTCGAGGGCACGCTCGGGTTCCGCGATCGTGAGCGACGCAATGAACTGTTCGTAGTCGGGGCGGACCTGCTGAATCATACGGTCGGTAGTGGTAAGCGTGATGATACCAATCCAGTTGTCCAGGCGCACATAGGTCTGCACCTGCAGCACGCTTGTGCCGCGCATAGGCTGATGTCGGATGAGCAGCAGCATGGACTCATCGGCCTGGTCCGCAAGCAGTTTCGTGGGCTGCGGGCCAGCGAACATCGGGCTGTCGTAGGTGCGCTCAAGCATCGTCTTTTGCGCTTCGATGTAGGGTTCAAGCTTGTTGCCTGCCAGCAGGGCGTCGTCCTTCACGGTGACGTTGCTGGCTGGATCGGGCGTGTTGTGCTTGAGTCCGAAGTCGGGCACGAAGAACCAGTTCTTTGGTGCCCGGGCAATCTGCCAGCGTCCGATGCGGGCCGAGGCGATAGGATGCGGTGTGCCGCTCACAAGCCCGCCGCTTCTGACCCGCTCGCGGCTGCGGAGATCTGCCAGGCAGTCAGGACCACCAGCCTTTGCGAAACCATCCACCGGCCGGTGAGTTCCTCGTCCGCCGAGGCTGCCCACGTTCCATCGATGCAACGCGCCAGACGCCGCAAGTCCCAGGCGTGCTGCAGCAATGCGGCACGCTCATTTTCCCGGAAGGCTTCGGCCTCCCGTTCGAGCCTGACCTGCTCCAAAGCGAGTAGAGTATGCGCCTTCTTCAGCCGAGGGGCGTGCCCTTCGTCCGCTGCCGCATCCGCGGCGGTGTGCAGTGCGGCCAGCATGCCGGCGAACTGCTGTTGCAGGCGTTCCACCGCTTGCAGGGGTACGCGCTCCGGGAAGGGAAACGGACGGCTCAAGCGCCACCGCCGAGACGGAACCGCTTGGTTCCTGCTCCGTCGGCTGCATCTGCTGGTATCCAGATCTGTAACCTGCCGGTATCAGCCCCTTCGCCTGCCCAGCCCTTGATGCCGCTGCCCTGCGGCACGGTATGCATGAGCACGTGACTACCTGCGTTCCACTCGACAGGGACTCCAACGGGTGCACCGGCAGAAGCGGGCGGGTCTGCTGTCCAGAAACTGACGCTGCCCAGCGTGGTGTCAGCATCCACGATGGCGTAGAGCGAGGTGCCGGGAAGGATATTTGCCGGCTGCACGGCCTGAAAGGTCGCGGTGATCTCAGGCGGCAGATCGGGCCATCCCTCCTGCTTCAGCTCAATGGGCGGCAGGCCCTCGCCGGGCGCGGCATAGGTCTTTGTGGTGCCGTCTTTTTGCAGGGCCGCGGCGGAACTCGCGGGCATCTCGCCTGCCTGCGGCACCTCTGCCGATGCAGCTGGGCTGCCGCCGCTTACGCCGGGCGGCTTGGCCATCGGAACAGGTACGCCCATTGCGCCCGCGCCGGCAGAGGCACCGGCCGCTCCACCCGCACCGGCCATGCCCACCAGCACCGTGGGTTCGCCTTTGATGGCGACATCCGGCGGACCGACGCAGGTAAGTTGGTCCGTCACGCGCGATTGCGGCATCATCCCAACCAGCACGGTGGGCGATCCCAACAGGAAGGGGCCACCCACATGCGGAACGACGCCCGTCACCATTGGGCAGGTGTGCATGTCTCCGATGCGCGAAGCGGGCAGGAAGCCGATCATCACGGTGGGATAGCCGAGAATGACGATGCCACCGTGCGCGGTGCTGTCGCTGATCCTGCATGCGGGCATTCCCATGATTTCGGCTCTACTTTCTCGGGTCGTCGCCGGGCCATGTGGGCGCGGTGGGTTCCTTAGGTGCAGTGGGCGCCTCGGGGCTTTGCGGCGTGCCAGGGGTTCCCTGCAGCGCAGCGCCTCCACTGTTGACCTTCACCATGATTCCCTGGATCGTCACACCCGATGGATCAATGGAGACGAAGCCTCCCGGCCCGGAAAGGGAGACACCCATTCCCCCTTCGATGACCACCTTCATGCCGCCCTTGATGTGAACCTCCTGCCCGGAGTCCACCACGTAGATCATGCCCGCCTTGTTGTAGTGGTTTTGGCCGACCTGCAGGGAGTAATTCATGCCGATCTTCTCATTCAGGTCCTGGCCCACATCGACATTGGCGTTGCTGGCGACCTTAAGAAACTGGTTGCCGCCAATATTTTCGCTTACGTCTCCACCAACATCCTGGTTGTGCTTGCCCTTGAGTTTGAAGTGAGCATCGCCATCGATCTGTTCAATACGATCCTTGGTGATCTTGCTATGGCTTTCACCGCTTATGGCGTCGTAGTGGTTTCCCGTGATGGTGACATGATGGTCGTTGTCGATCTGGTTGTGCCAATCGTTCTCCACGTGGATGTCGAGATCCTTCTCGGCATTCATGAAGATCTGCTCGGAACCTTTCAGGTCGTCAAACCGCAACTCGTTCGCGTTGGCCGTGGTGCCGTTTTTTGACGACTGCGTGAGGATACCCGCGCGCGTATACTGCGATGCCGGATCGTACTTGGGCATATTGGTGCCGTTATAGAG
>CALMAP010000402.1:0-2178 GCA_937859825.1 uncultured Terriglobus sp.
GGTACAAGCCGCTGCTCCAGTTTGAGAAGCTGACGGGCTCCAGGGATGGTGTACCCCTCTTGGTAAAGCAGCCGCTTGATGCGTAGCGCCATTTCCACATCGCGCCTGCGGTAAAGCCGCTGGCCGGTGCCGCCTTTATTCGGGCGAAGCTGCGGAAACTCGCTTTCCCAGAATCGCAGCACGTACGGTGCAACCGAGAGCAGACGCGCCGCCTCGCCAATCCGGAAATAGAGCTTGTCTGGAATGGTGGGCTCTGTCTCGGCGGCGGCGCGCTTCTTCTGTCGATTCCCCTGGTCCACGCTGTCTCCTCGTGGTGTGTGCCTGTCGGAGAGTCTACAACGTGTCTGCAGAGAAACAGGGCAAAACTCAAGCAGGATTCTGGGCGGCTACACCACAAAGTATGGAAAAAAATAGGCCCCACCGCTCTGGTGGGGCCTCGCTCAATGGACAGGAACAGCAGACATTCTGAGGCGCAGCCACAGCGTTGTTTGCCTCCGGGGGTTCTCTCCCTGTGAGAACCCGGAATCTACTTTATCAACGCTACGGATGGTGTCCAGCTTGCCAGCTATACGGTATCTTGCGCTTAGTATGCATACGTGTCAAGTATGCGGAGGAACAAGCAGGAGGCAGAAATCGCGTAAGCAGAACGAAGCTCTGCGGCACGGATGCACAAGGGCGCAATCTGCAGGAACTGCAAAGTACTGCAGTGCGTACTGACAGATAAGCAACGGCTGAAAACTGGGGAGTAAAGGCTATGACGAAGACCACGAGGCAGCGTATTGGGCAGGCAATCGGAACCGGGCTCGTCTCACTGTTCCTGGTCGTTCTGTGTGCCGGTTGCAACATTACACGGACGTCCGGCAAAGGGAAGGACGTGTCGATCGAAACACCGCTCGGTGGCATGCAGGTGAAAGACGACCCTGCGCACGTGCTGGAGCGCATCGGCCTACCCCAGTACCCAGGCTCGACCATCGTTCCCAAGAAGCATGGCAGCGATGACCGCGCCGCCGATGTCGATATGTCGTTCGGTGGTTTCCATTTGCGGGTGCTCACCCTTGGCCTACAGACGCCGGACCCGCAGCAGGCGGTGGAGGCGTTCTACCGTAAGTCCCTGGCGCAATACAGCGATGTGATTGCCTGCCGGAACCATGTCGCCATTGCGCCTCCCGCGAAGACCGGTATGGGGCTTACCTGCTCCGACGACGAGAACGCCCGTGACGTGCACGTCGGCAAAAACAGCGGCGAAGATCAGGACGAGCTGCAATTGAAGGCCGGTTCCCAATCGCGCCAGCACATCGTTGCCATCAAGCCGCAGGATGGTGGCATCCGTGTGCAGTTGATTGCACTTGACCTGCCGCACGGCGACAAGGATTGATCTCGCAACAAGGCAGTAGAAACATGCTGCGCTATGCCATCACGGACCGCCACCTGTTCCCAGCGCCGGAGAGTGCCCGGCAGGACGCGGTTGTCCACCAGGCCTGTCGCCTGGCTGCAGAGGGTGTCGAGTATCTACAGGTTCGGGAGAAGGACCTTCCGGCGCAGGAACTGTTGCGGCTTACTCTGGCCGTGCAGAGCGCGATAAGCGCTGCAGGATGGAAGACCCGAGTCATCCTCAACGGCCCCCCTGCGCTTGCATCCGCAGCGGGATTAGCACTGCATCTGCCATTCTCTATGTGGTGGAGCATGAAAGACGCGAGTGGCGTTCTGAACGTGACCAGCATCTCCTGCCACACCCCGGAGGAGGTGGAAGCAGCCTTCGACTTTGCCGAGGTGCTGCTGTTTGCGCCTGTCTTTCAGAAGCAGATACATGGCGAACAGGTACTTCCGGGCAGGGGACTGGCGGCTCTCGCGGAGGCTTGCCGCCGGGCTGGGTCCACGCCGGTACTTGCCCTCGGCGGCGTCACTCACGAAAATGCACAGGCATGCATGGCTGCGGGTGCTCGTGGCATCGCAGGGATCCGAATGTTCCTCGATTGAGGTCGCTGGCTCAGAGCACATGAACGATGAGAGAGATCCGAGTCTGAAGGCTATTCGTTGTCACAGGTTGATTCAGGAGCCTGAGGCTTCTGCTCGCTCCCGCTTCGATTCAGCATCGCGGAAGCTGGATTGCGTTTCCTTGCAAAGAATGCTGGTTTGACCGCGATTGTCACCGGTTCTATACTTCGGCTAGTTTTGTTT
>CALMAP010000402.1:2188-11071 GCA_937859825.1 uncultured Terriglobus sp.
GTCCTGCGCCTGAGGGTCTGGGCAGCACTCCCCATCGCAGTTTGCAGGCGCTCAGCCGGCCATTCGATAGCCGGCGCGCCATTCCGGTCCGGCACACGGGCCGCCAAGGAGCTCTCCCATCCGCATGAATCGTAAGGTTATTGTGTCGACGCTTGCCGTCGCAGTCGTCTCGTCCGGTCTTTCTTCCGCCTTGCTGGCGCAGGCAGCCGGTCCCCAGGTGCCAGCGTCACAGGCAGCTGCTCCCAAGCCGGAAGCGATTCCGGCAAAGATTGCGCTTATCAGCTTCGAGCAGGCTGTGTTCGCTACCAACGAAGGCCAGAAGGCGCTGAACGACCTCTCAACCAAGTACCAGCCCCAGAAGACGAAGATCGAGCAGGAAGGCGCTGAGGTCGATAGCCTGAAGAAGCAGCTACAGGGTTCGCCCAACCTGAGCGATGCGGAAAAGGTGAGCCGCGCCCGCACCATCGACACCAAGGAGAAGGCACTGCAGCGGGATGGGGAAGATGCCAGCGCTGCCTACCAGGCGGAGTTGCAGGAGAACTACGCACGCATCGCGCAGAAGGTGAACGGCACGCTGCAGACCTACATCACGCAGAATGGCTTCACGCTGGTGCTGGACGTGAGCGGTGCGCAGAGCAACATTCTCGGTGCCGATCCGCGCACAGACATTACCCGCGCCGTAATCGAGGCCTACAACACGACCTCGGGCGTGGCAGCACCTCCGGCTGGCGCACCCTCGGCTCCGGCACCGACGCGTACCGCACCCCGCAGCACAACCCCGGCACGGCCCGGCACGCAGAAGTAGCTCGGTATCACGCAAAAGCAAAAGAGGCATGGCGAAAGCCGTGCCTCTTTGCTGTTGCTCAGCACGTTTCCGGACGGAATCAAGGCCGCTCTTTATTACTGTTCCGAGTCGTTACCGTACGTCGCAAATACCGCGTCCACATCGCGGACGGGCATGGATCTTAGCGTCTCCAGGTCTCTCGTGACCACCGCCCATTGCTCCGGCTTCTTCTTGGTGGCAAAAGGCAAACCCATGTCAGCGTAGTAGCTCAAGACTGAGGTCTTCACATCTGGAGGCACAGGCTGATTCGGGTGTTCGGCGAGCCTGTGCAGCAGGTCGGCATAGGTCGCATCGGTGAGTGAATAGCCCGCTGGCCGTACCACTTCTCCGGTATCCAAATCACGGTTTGGCAGAGGATGGTTTGGGTCTGCGGAGTTACGGATGACGGCCTGCGCAGCTTCCGGATTCGCCGGTACGGATGTACTTGTCGCAGGATCGCGCTTCTGCTGTTTCGTATCGGCAACAGTGGCACCCGCGACGGTTGCGGGTGGCGGCGTGAAGCGGTGCAGGGTGCGGTTCAGTACATCCGTCGATCGCATTACGGAATGCACATACTCCATTTCCGTTTGCGTGGTTGGCCCTTTGACCGCGACCAGCTTGATGGGACCAATTTTCGGCAGAATGTACAGCAGACCCGCCAGGCAGTACGTGCCGATCCCCGCCTTTTTGCGGTAGACGTCCCAATGTTCCTTTGCGGCTACCGCGGCGAGCTCGTTTTCCATCCGCTGGAACTCGAGATCCTGCACGTCGGCAGGTTCATGCTTGCGGTGCAGCAGCGTGACCGCGTAGGCGATACGAGGGAGAAAGCTGCGCACGGCAAAGCGATAGCCGCGCACGTTGATGCGACGCGACCTGGCAACACTGAAGTCTTCGCCCAGACCATAGGTCTGGTAAAACGCCATGGAGAGCTGCCTTGTTGGCACCTCAAGCCCCACGTGGCGCAGGTAGTGCACTGGCGCGAAACGGTGGTGAGCGATCTCGTTGATGTCGTACGCGAACTCGGTCTGCACGTGCTGATTTTCGCCCTGCGCATAGTTCACGGTGTTGCCGTAGCGCGCACGCAGCTTGGGGAACTCCACCGGTACGGCCAGGTTCGTCGCCTGCGCGTGGCCGATGGTGTCGCCGATGTAGTGCGACAGCGCACCCACGGCAAAGGCAAGCTCGTCCGCGTTGCCGGCGTTGCGAAACAGGTTCACCACGAAATCGCCGCTGCGCACGTAATGCGTCAGGTTGGAGAACGCAGGATCTCCAAAAGGATAGTAGCCGATGTCCTGAATGACGCAGCCGCCGTAGGCATAGGCGCGGGCATGCTCGATCTGCGCGGGAGTCAGCGTGGGATAGCGGCTCAGCAACAGCGGAACGATGGATTGGTCCCAAGTGAGGTCGATCAGCTGTTCGTGCGTCAGTACCGAGTACGCCCGGGCTGACGGTGCGGTGAAAACAAGCAGCAGAGCGCCAAGCAGCAGGTGAGCGAAATCGTTTCTTCGAAGCATGATTGCTTCTTCAGAGTACCGTCTGGGCGTTGGCTCGCGCGGATGTGACGCCCACCTTGGCTGCGCGAAAGTGGGGCAATCATGCGTGTAGCTGGAGTTCGATCTGCGCTGTGCGCTTAAAGTGGGATCGCGATCTCAACGGATCGATTACTCCAGAACAATCAACGTTGCGAAGTGCGGCGGCAGGACAAAGGTCTGTCCATCCGCGAAACGCCTGCTCGCGGTCTCGCGTACCACCGCGCTCACGGTGGCCGAGCGGGCGTCCAGCGAAGGGCCGGTGAGGGTCTGCAGCGTCTGAAAGCGCGGTGCGGTCAACTGCAGTGATTGCGAGGCCTCCTTATTCAGAATGGCAACGATCGTGCGACCGTCCTTGCGTTTCACGGCGTAAGCACTCACATTCAGGGTCGTCTGCAATTCCACCGGAACCATCGTCGCTCCGGCGAAGGCACCGGCAAACTTCAGTCCCGCCCCCACCGGTTCCAGCACGTACTTTTCACCCAGCTTGCCGTCCGTGCCTGACCCGGCCAACGTGGCTTCGTTTGCGATGGGCGTGTAGAACGGCCTCGGGTGGGGAGCGTTCGCGTCCGGCATCAGCTGCTCACCGCGCAGCACGCCGCCGACGGACACTGCCACCGCGTGCCCGGAGCCGCCATGCAGGTTTACGCCGCTGTAGCCAAGCTGCATCAGGCGAAAGCTATACTCCGCCCCCCATAAGGCGGCGGCGAACACGTCACTCACGCCCGGCTTGCCGCCCTGGTAGCAGGTGTTTCCCTCGGTCATGCGGTAGTGGGTGTGCGTTCGCGCCGATGCCGCGCGGGCAATCTCCGCTTGCTGGTTGACTTTGGCGCTGGGTTTTAGCAGGTTCTCAATGCTGACCTGAGGGTTCGCGGGTGGTCCGCCGAAGTAGTAGTGGTGCGATAGCGTAGTGACGCGCGGCTTGTCCGATACGGCTTCCCACTTCTCACTGATCTGCGTCAGCCAAGTGGTGTCGCTGGCTACGTCCGGCATGCCGAAGCTGGCCGCAGGACACGCCTTCTGTACGGCGCGGGCAATCTCAAGCCAGTTCTGCAGGTAGCTTCCCGCGTTCCAGGCGGCCTTGTTGCGCAGGTGCCGGCCAAACATGTCGACTTCGTTGCCGATCTGGAAGTACTGCAGGCGGCTGCCGAGCGTGCCATAGACAAACTCCGCTTCGGCAACATCGGTATCCACCGTGCCGTACCCAAGGTTCAGGCCGTAGATGCAGGTCCATCCGGTCGAGTCCAAAAAACCCTTTAGCTCACGAATCGCTTCAGGAGTGACCGCGTACATCGTTGTGGGTGGTGGCTCGCCAGCATCGTTCACGTTGCCGGTCCGCTGCGGAGGCTGCGCGTCCGGCGTGGCCTTCCACCACGAGAACTCGCTGGTGTTGCCGCCAAGCCGCAGTACGCCGTGCGGCGACAGGTTGCGAAACTGCTGCACTAGCCCGGCATTCTTAGGGGAAAGGAACGCTGGGTCCTCCAACTGCATGACCTCGTAGGAGAGGCCGATGAAGTCTTGCGGAACTGCGGGACCAGGTGCTCCGGCCGCAAGCTTCAATGTGGCAGTGGGCGGGTCGGACGCGCAAAGAATACCTGCCTTTGAGGCTACGGCAGTCGCTGCTGCATACTTCAGGAACTCCCGGCGGGAGCCTTTACTGAACTTCATCCGCAAAGGGTAGCACCCGGCATATTGCCGGTGCGGTCAGGCGACCAGTGGAGATACAGGGCGGCGCAGCCGACCGGCCAGGTAAGCCGCAGGTGCGGCCACCAGCAGCGCCAGCGCCTGCGCGTAGTGGTGCTGGCCGGGCGTGTGCGTCTCCGCAAAGGCCGCGGCCACGGCAATCAACGCGGCGATGCCGTCCGCTGTGCCGCGTGGCGTTGCCGGTGCAAGCAGGGCACCCAGATAGCCGCCGATCAAACCGCAGACCGCTGCCACGACGCCGGTCACAACGATAAAGCAAATCGGCGCTCCGTCCCACGGGCTATCGTGATGCGTGATCTTGAAGAACCACGCGAGGTAAAGGCCGAGCGAAACAAGGGCCCCCAGAATCGCGGCAAAGGTGGCACGTGCAGTGCGCATAGTGGGTGTTCGATGATGGTATCGCGCCGCTGGATGCTAAAGGCAAGTCCACGGAACTAAAACCATCGCATGCACTGGCTTTGGACCACCTCAGAACTGTCATTTCGACCGGAAGCCGCGCTTTTGCGGCTGGCGCGGAGAAACCTGCCTTTCCTTTGAAGACCGAGGCGCTTCGAGCAAACAGCAGGTGTTTCTCACTGCGCTTCGCTTTGGTCGAAACGACAGCATACGGGGGACGCCTAACCCAGCATTGCGTATTCCTGCCTGAGCGCCTTCACCAAGGCGTCCAGATCGTTCGTCGTGCTGTACAGCCCTGGCGTAACGCGCATCACGGCACCCTTGGCCACGCCTTTGCGGGCGATGGTCAGAATGCCGTGTTTTTCCAGCAGGCGATGCTGCACGTGCTCGGCATCGGCCATCGTGCGCATGCCTTGCAGACGAAAGCTGGTGATGACGCAGTACCGCGCTGGATCGTCAGGAACCGTAATTTCCAGGCCGGGCACGTCACGGGCACCCTCGACCCAGTGATTGCGCAGGCTGCGCAGGTGCTTCTCTTTGACTGCGGGGCCGATGGCGCGGTGGAACTGGATCGCCGCCGGAATCGTGAGCGCCGCGCCAAAATTGATCGTTCCCGCAGGTACCCTCGCGCGAATGTCGTAGGGTGGAAGCTCGTGGTTGTCGTAGCTGATGTCGATGGCGTCCAGCCGCGACTTGCGGATGTACACCGCGCCCAGACCGAGTGGCGCGGCGAGCCACTTGTGCATCGACCAGCCAATGAAGTCCGCACCCGTATCGGGCAGCGTGAAGTCCAGGCAGCCCACCGCGTGGGCTGAGTCCAGAATCGTGTCCACGCCCCGCTCCCGTGCCATGGCAATGATCTCCTTCACCGGCACCACGAGTCCTGTGCGATTGCTCACATGCGTTACCAGCAGCAGCTTCGCATTGAGCGTGCGCTTCAGTACGTCTTCGTAGGCCTGCAGGATGTTTGCAGTGGTTGCCGGTTCCGGCATGTCGAAGCGGACCACCTCTGCGCCGCGATGATCGCCCAGGTAGTCCATGGCGGCGATCATGTTGTCGTAGTCCAGATCGCAGTAGAGGACGGCATCGCCCGGCTTCAGCCCCTTATAGTTCACGATCAGGCTCTGCAGACCCTCGCTGCCGGAGCGGGTCAGGGCGATCTCATCCCGCTCGACTTTCAATAGATCGGCGATGCTCTGCCGCGCCTCGTCAAGCTGCGCGTTCATGGTGTGCCCGGAAATTGCGTTGCGCGCGTAAAGCGAGTTCAGCCGGTTCACATAGGCTGACTTCTCCGCATAGACCGCGGCAGTTTCGCGCGGCATAATGCCCCAGTAGGCATTCTCCAGGTTGATGATGCTTCGATCGACGTCGAAATGCTGCGGCAGCGATTTGACCGGGATGGAAGCAGGAACACTGGTGCGAGTCTGTTCCGCGCTGGATTGGACAGGAGTGGTGAGCAGCGCGGCCGGTGTGCATGATGCTGCGCTTTTAAGAAAATCCCGGCGAGTGCTCATTCATCCTCCACAACGGTCCGGTCGAGTAGGAAGCCCAATGACTGGATGGCCTAAGTTGTATCGTTAGAGGGCAGGCCATTTGAGCAGAAAGCAGGTCCTTCGCTCCGCTCAGAATGACACTTCTAATGATTCCACTGAATCACAAGGCAAGTGTCTGGCTACTCAATCCTGTAGCTGTACTCTTCGATCACGGGATTGGTTAGCACCTCGGCGGCGATGCGTTCCACCTCGGCCTCTGCGGCGTCCGGAGCCAGCGTGTCGGCCAGCGTCAACACAAAATATTTGCCCTGCCGAACGGTTTCCACGCTGGGGTGGTGCAGGCGGCGAAGAGCGTTGGCAATGGTTTGTCCCTGGGCGTCGAGCACCGTGGGCTTGAGCGTGACGTAAACATGGGCGCGCATGGGGCGATTATAGGTGTGTCCTATTTTGCGAGTGTGCCGGCTGCGGCGTTAAATCCTGCAGGTTGAAGGTAGTATCCTTGTTTCGCCGCACCTCTCCCGCTGCGGCGCACGTTCGCCCGGTCCATGCTCTTCCGCGCGAATCTGCTCGGTTTCAAAGAATTTCATACGAGACGAATCCACACCATGCCGAATTATCTTGAGTTGCCGGTCGGCGCCAAAGCGCCCCAGGTTGTGAATGCGGTGATTGAAATCCCGCTTGAAGGCAAGATGAAGTACGAGTACGACAAGCAGCTCCACGTATTCAAGCTGGACCGCAACCTGTACAGCCCGGTGCACTACCCCGGCGACTATGGTTTTTTGCCCTCCACCCTGGGTGACGACGGCGACCCGCTCGATGTGCTGGTGCTGGTGGACGAACCCAGCTTTCCCGGCTGCCTGCAGGAGGTGCGCCCCATCGGCCTGATGGAGATGATCGACGGCGGCGAAGGCGACGAAAAAATCCTCGCCGTGGGCTGTGCGAATCCGCGCTATTTCGACATCACCAGCTATGAGCAGATTCATCCGCACAAGCTGAAGGAGATCGTGCACTTCTTCTCCACCTACAAGGACCTGGAAGGCAAAAAAGTGCAGATCAACGGCTGGCGCGACGCCGCATATGCCTATGAGGTCATCGACAAGTCGATCAAGGCGTTCAAGACGAACAACGCAAAATAGCTGCTTGCGACCGCAAACCTGGGTGCTGCCAAGGCGTGACGCAGCGGCCGACTTGTCACCCCGTTGGAACCCAAGGAGAAAGACGTGCGCGTGATGGTGTTCGTGAAGGCCACTGAGGACAGTGAAAAGGGCACCCTGCCTTCTCCTGAACTGCTGGAAGCCATGGGCAGGTTCAACAAAGAGTTGATGGATGCCGGCATCATGCGTGACGCAGCCGGACTCAAGCCCACCTCTGTCGGCAAGCGGGTTGCGTTTGACGGGACTAGCCGCTCCGTAATCGACGGACCCTTTTCCGCCACAGGCGAACTGGTCGCTGGCTTCTGGCTGTGGGAGGTCAAAGACATGGAGGAGGCAGTTGCCTGGGTCAAGCGCTGCCCGAACCCCATGCCGGGGCCGAGCGAGATCGAGATCCGGCCGTTCTACGAAATGGCTGATTTTCAGTAGAGACCCATTGCAAGAGGCCGCATTTCAGATGTCAGATGGCCTGATACTTTCAGGGTACCTGTTGGTCTTCTTCCTGCTGTTTGCCTTCATCTTCTGGCGGGCATGGCGAACCTATACTCCCACAGGCTTCGCTATGTACCTCGCGGTGTGGGGCTGTCTTGCGCTTGGGGTTGTTAGCGCCGTGCAGAGTACGCTGCCATCATCGGCTCCGCGTCTCCAGGCTTTCGGATTCATTTCAAAAATAGCTACTCACAAACAAGGTCGCTCTTCTTCTTATACGGTTTACTTCAGGACTGACGATGGCCGCGATCTGGTTCTGGATGGTGCCGCCATACCGCCCTTCTTTGCTGAAGGCAGTTACAAGGTAGCGGTCACTTATCTGGACGAACACGCCGCAACACACTACCCGCGGGCCATTATGTTTCGCGCTCTTACCGGCCCACGAGCTGGAGAAACGACCGCCGTCAATGCTGACTGGTTCGGCCCATGGCTGGGCGTTGTTGCCGGTGTCACTGCCGGTGTTGCTGCCATCATAGGTGCCAACAACAGGAAGCGCTTGCCTTAACGGAACGATGCGCCTCCAGCGCAGTGCGAAGCCAAACTTCACCGGCTCACATTTCCTCCCTGCGATAATCCAAGTACTGTGCTGATTGGCCGCCTTCGCTCCCACGTCGTATCGTTCTTTGTTCTTGCAACGCTTTTCGCAGTTTCCGGCTGCCGTGCGCAGTCGCAGCCGCTGTCGCCGGAACTGACCCGGCGCATTGAGGTACTGATCCGCTCACGCGCAAGCCTGCCCTTCACCTATGACGTGAAGGTGACGGACCGGCACGCCAGCCCCACGCTGCCTACCTATGACGAGGTAGTCGTAACGGTGGGGGAAACAGGCAAGCCCGGCAAGCCAATCACCTTTCTGCTCTCAAAGGATGAGAAGACACTGGCGCAGATGACGACCTTCGACCTGACCAAGGATCCCAGGCAGCTGGTAGGCGACGCAGGGCGGCCAGCGCGCGGCGGTGAGGAGACAGCGCCGGTGCGCATCGTGGTCTTCGACGACCTGGAGTGCCCCTTCTGCGCCCGCATGCATGCGCAGCTCTTTCCCGCGCTGCTGAACCGCTATGGCGACAAGGTACGCATCGCCTACAAGGACTTTCCACTCTCGCAGCATCCATGGGCGATTCACGCCGCGGTGGATGCAGATTGCCTCGGTACGCAGAGCAACGATGCTTACTGGAAGTTTGTGGACTACCTGCACGCCCACGCCTCCGAAATTGGCGGGCAGGAAAAGAGCGTGACCGCCGCGAAGATCCAGCTCGATAAACTGGCCACGGACACAGGTTCCGGGGCAAAGATCGATAGTA
>CALMAP010000402.1:11081-12094 GCA_937859825.1 uncultured Terriglobus sp.
GGCTTGCGTCGCCGCGCAGGACGATGCTCCGGTAACCGCGGGGCTCCGCGAAGGCGAGCAGTTGAACGTCAGCGGCGTTCCTTCCTTGTTCATCAACGGCGAAACGATCAACGGCGCGGCTCCGATCGAGTTTGTTTACCGCGCGGTGGACGCCGCACTGGTGGCCCAGGGCATCACGCCTCCGCCCCCCGTGCCATTGCCGGACCTGAACGCTCCTCCGGCGGCAACGGCTCCTCCTGCAGTGGCTGCTCCTGCCTCTAAGTAATCTTGTTTGTCAGGCCGCGGTTCTGCTGTCATCCCTTCACTTTGTTACGGGATAAGAAACGAGAGAGACGGGGCGCACGCAACAACCATCGCCACGACGACATAGGCACAACCGCGATACCATAACCAACGTGACGGAAATTCACAGGCACTTCCGAACGCATACGCGTACCTCGCACGGAATCATTCTGCTGGCAGCCGCAATGCTTGTAGCGGCCGCCGGGTGCAAAAAGACACACGGCGACGACGTGGTTGCCAGTGTGAACGGCCATGCCATTCCGCAGGCCGACCTGCAACGTTACTATGACGCCCAGCAGAAAAACAAGCAGGACCCCACCGCCCCTACACCCGAGCAGGTGGAGAGCGACAAGATGGACATTCTGCGTGGCCTGATCGATCAGGAGATTGTGGAGCAGCGCGCCGCAAAGATGAACCTGACCGCCACCAACGACGAGGTAGACGCAAAACTAACGGAGATGAAGGCACCCTACACGGAAGACGTCTTCAACGACCGGCTGCGTCAGAGCGGTCAGACGCTGGACGACGTGCGCCGTGATCTGCGCCGCTCCATTACGCTGGATAAGCTTCTGAACAAGGAGATCAACAGCAAGATCAACGTGACCGATGCTGAGGTGAACACCTATTTCAATGCGCACAAGTCCGAGTTCAACCTGATTGAGAATCGCTACCATCTCGCCCAGATTGTCGTCACAGCCCTGCCTGCGCAGGGAGCCAGTAACCTGCAGGGC
>CALMAP010000402.1:12104-14862 GCA_937859825.1 uncultured Terriglobus sp.
AGGCCGAGGCGCGCAAGAAAATCCAGACGCTCAAGAACCGCATCGATGCGGGAGAGAACTTCGGCGCGCTTGCCGCGGATTTCTCCGAGAACCCGCAGACCTCCTCCAACGGCGGCGACATGGGCTTTCCGTCGGAGTCGCAGCTTCGTCAGGACCCCATCACCTTTGCCGCAATCAGCAAGCTGAAGGCAGGCGAGACCACGGACATTCTGCCCATGTATGCCGGGCCGGGCTCAAAACAGGTGATCGGCTACGCGATCCTGAAGCTCATCTCGCGCGAGTCCGCCGGCCAGCGCGACCTGAGCAATCCCGTGGTGCAGCAGAGTATCCGCGATCAACTGCGTAATACGCGGTCCCAACTGCTGACCAGTGCCTACCGCGAGATGATTCGCGACCAGGCCAAGGTTGAGAACTACTTTGCAGAAGAGATTTTCGCCAAGGGCGCGAAGTAACTCTCACTCCGCGGGTAGTCTCTTTTTTAGCAGGTTCAGGTATGCATAGGCCTGCTTGATCGTCACAGGCAGGCGCCAGGGCACGTGGATGCTGGTGCCGCCTTTGCGCTCGAAGTGCTCCACAATAACCTCGTCGACAACGAAACCATTCTGCACGGAATGAACCCACAACTCCGGTCCGAAGTAGTTCACGGGCACTACGTCCGTGAACGATCTGGCCACCCTCGACGTAACCACGCGAAAGCCGCAGTTGATGTCGTGCAGCTTCCAGCGCAGCATGCGCTTGGCGCTGACGTTCAGCCCGAAGGAGATGATTTTGCGCAGTGTGGGATCATTACGCTGCTTGCGCCAGCCGTACACAACGTCCGCGCCGCCATCGATCTTCGCCAGAAATTTTGGCATGTCGCGAACCACCTGCTGACCGTCACTATCGACTACCGCGATAATGTCACCCGTCGCGTTCTTGTACGCCGTCAGGTTGCTGTGGGCGTAGCCGAGGTTCTGATGATGCTGAATCAGAATGACGTGCTCATGGTTTACCGCGAACTGCTTTACCAGGGCTGCAGTATTGTCGGTACTCGCGTTATCGACAACGATGATCTCGTACGGCAGCGCCAAGGCTTCCATGTCGCGCACAGCGTCGCTGAGCGTTGTCAGGATGAGGTCGGCCTCGTTGCGGGCCGTGTAGGCGATTGTGAGTTTCATGTTGTCCTGAAGCTGGCGTCTGGCTGTTTTGTAATGGAATCCCACGTAATCTGCAGGCCTTTGTTCAGGGTAATTGCAGGCCGCCATCCAAAAGCCTGATACGTGTTCTCGACCATCGGTTCATAGTGAAAAATCTCACGATCG
Source organism: uncultured Terriglobus sp. (assembly GCA_937859825.1). Classification (GTDB taxonomy): domain Bacteria; phylum Acidobacteriota; class Terriglobia; order Terriglobales; family Acidobacteriaceae; genus Terriglobus. Next base: position 13,406 of record CALMAP010000402.1, read on the forward strand.
ACATACGGTCGTGCACCATAATGAACTAGCCCGGTGAGGCCTGTGACGTGCTCGATTTCCTCAATACATTCGCGCACAGTGACAATCTCGCCTGAGCCGATGTTCCACACGTCTCCGACGATATCCGGGGCCTCCAGGGCAATCTGAATCGCGTCCACAACATCGCCGACGAAAACGAAGTCGCGGGTCTGCCGACCTTCGGTCACGTCGATGGTGCGGTTCTCCGCCAAAGCCTTCATCACCATCGGTATCAGCATGCGTGCAGACTGACCTGGCCCGTACACCACCGAGGGCCGCAGCACCACCGTGGGCAATTGGAATGACCCGTAAAACATGCGTGCGTAAGCCGTAGCGGCGGCCTTGCTTGCGCCGTAGGGGGAGTTCGGGTCCGGTGCAAGCGCGGGATCGAACGGCGAAATCTTCTGCCCATACTCCTCGCAGGAACCCATCATCACAACGCGCTCCACGCCGACTTCACTGCATGCACGCAGAAGCGAGATGGTTGAGAGCAGATTCCACTCGAGCGTCTTGGCCACTGACGCTACGCTCCGCTCCATGGAAATGTATCCGTTCAGGTGGATGACATACCGTGGCACAGCTTTGCGAATGCCGTCCCCAATGTTCTGCACGTGATCTACAGCAACTCGCTCCACGGGAAACGGAGGACTGTCCAGATACTCTGCCGGCGTACCATCGATGGTAACGGCTGTAATCTCAGCTCCCGCCTCATGCAGCGCCCGCAGTAAGTGCCGGCCGATAAAACCGGAGGCACCGGTGACGGCAACGCGCTGAGAACGCATTCCGCCCAGGAGAGTTTGTTTCGTCAAGCAGCAGGACTCCGGGAATCAGGAACAGTTTACCTGTCCCAAACAGCCTGATGAAAGGCCGTTGCGGGTTGGATTCTTAGATCGACTCGTCAAATGTTCTGGAAGGCACGCCTATGGCAGAACGGACTTCATTGGCCGCACGTTCGCCGCTAAGCATCGACTGGTCTGTCCACAGGTAGGCCCATTCACCATAACGACCTGCCCAATGGATGCCATTCGCCCTCATGTAGCCATGGACGATGGCCAGGTTCGGCGCCCGGTCGAAGTCGAAGATCACGTTGGAATACAGGATGTCGCGCGCGTCGAGCGCAATGATCTCATCACGCGAGTGAAGCAGACCAACCTTGATGAGCGACTCGATGCACTGCTCCACCACGCTATCTTTGCTGGGGATCGACTTGTACCGCGAGTGCACTACTTCCACCTGAATACTGGAGCAGTCTTTCGCCGCTGTGCCAGGGCTGTATTTGGAAGGAAAACTGGCCCGTGAAAACGGGATGTCTTCGTCGTAGTAGTAGGTCCAGTAGGCGTCGCTCACATGCGGCCGGTTGACGCCCACGCTCACCAGGAAGTGTGAGGTCCATGCCAGCTTCTCAGCCGCCTGCCGCACAGCGGGAGGCACGTCCTTAC
>CALMAP010000403.1 GCA_937859825.1 uncultured Terriglobus sp.
ATGACCATTGAAAAGACATGGGCAGGCGACCTGACCGGAACAAGCAAAGGTGAGATGCTGACCGGTATCACCGCTTCGACCGGAGCGATGGCATACGTGGCAATGGAACGCGTGCACGCAACCCTTGCGGGGCACACGGGAACGTTTCTGTTTCAGCACCACGCGACGATGCAGAAGGACGATGCGGCATCCAGCAGTCTAAACATAACCGTCGTGAAGAACTCGGGCACCGGTGGCCTCGCAGGCCTGTCCGGCACACTCGCGATCAACATTCAAAACGGCGTCCATCATTACGACTTCTCGTACAGTTTGCCGGATCAGCAGTGATCCGCTTCTCTGCATCCAACTCAGAGAAGTGGAGGAACGATGGCAGAGAAGAACTATTCAGGCAGCGAGGGCGTCGAGAAGATCCAGGTGCTCATCAAGGACATCCATATCGCGATGCTCACGACCATTGCGGACGACGGATCGTTGCGTGCGCGTCCGATGGCGAACCCGAACTCTCCGTTCAATGGTGTGCTGTGGTTTGTCACCCGAAACGACTCGGAGAAGACGGACGAGATTCGCCATGACAGCGAAGTGCTTGTCAGTTACGCCGAGCCGAAGGACGGGAAATATATCGCGCTCTCCGGCCGTGCGGCCATCGTACAGGACCGCCAACTTATCCACGAGCACTGGACGCCTGCGGCGAAGGCATGGTTTCCCGACGGCCCCGACGATCCGGCGGTCTCGCTGATTCAGATAAAAATTGATTCCGCCGAGTATTGGGAAGCAAGCAGCAGCAGTCTCGTCCGCTTTACCAAGCTGGCAATCGCGTCGATTACAGGTGCCGACAAGACAGATGTAGGCGATACCGGCACGATCACGGTCTAGACGATTGAAGCTGCACATAAAAAGGGCGCCGGCGATGCTGGCGTCTTTGTTTTGAGAAGAAACAGTGTTTTATGGAACGAACAGTCGGATCAGCAGGGTGAGCACGATACCGCCTGCAGTTGCGACGATCAGACCCGATGTCCGCTTTTTGTAGAGGAAGAAGATCAAGGCAAGCCCGGTGAGCGAGACCAGCACAAGCAACACGGCGGAAGCATCAATAGCCAGTGACCAGACCTTACCTGTCACAACCCCCCGATGCAGGTCATTCAGCATTGCCACTGTGCCCGAGCGCGTCTCAATGACTTGGTAACGCCCGGAAGGCCGCTCGATGAAGGCGTCCGCGTTATATCCGGCACCTTTGAACGAGATGCTGGTCTGGTCCGCGTCATTCCGAAAGTCGGTCACGGCGCCACGGATGTGGTGCGCCGTTCGCAACTGCTGTGTGATTACGGCCTGGTCCGGGCCGCCGCTTGCCTGCATTACCTGAGCGGGAAGTATGCCACTGTACTTCGCAACACGTTCATGGCCGCTCAGCTTGTCGGCGTGGTTCAGCGTCAAGCCGGTAATTGAGAAGAACAGCACCACGGCAAAGCTGACCATCGAAAGATAAATGTGCAGCCATCGCGCGGTGATTGCAATCCGTTTTTGCAGCACGGCATGCCGCCGAACCGGAGCGCGGTTCGCCCCGATGGGCGGTGTGCCTGCGGTGTTCCTGTCTTCCGTGGTCAAAGGCTCAACGCTTCCGGTAATCGAGACCGATGGCACCGATCTCGGGCTGTTCAGGTAAGGTTACGCTCTGCGGCTTGCCGCTGAAATCCATCTCTTCACGAACGACACCGTAGCCACCATGCTCACGCGCGCCTTCCACGCAGATGGTGTATTTGCCGGGCTTAACCAGCTTGCCTTCATTGTCCTTGCCGTCCCATTTCAGGGTGTAGCTGCCCGGTCCACGCGTGGCGGACGAGATGGTTCCCGTCAGATCAGTGCCCTCGCTCAGGTTGCGGATACGGTCGTCCCGGTACCAGGTTTTCAGGTCCGGCAGCCAGCGCGGCTTTTGAAACCACAGTGCAATCGTGCGCACCGGATATTTGTTTTCGTCCTCAATCCACACGGCTACATAGGGCCGGCGATACCGCGGATCGTCAATACGCGGCAGGTTCACCTTGACCAGCAGTTCAAAGTTCTGGTTCCAGCTGGTGCTGGCAACAGCGGGAGGCTTCGCCCCGGCAGTGACGCGGTAGGCAACAGGCAGCAGGGCAGGCTCCTGATTTCGGGCCCATCCTTTGCTTCGGACCAGCGAGCCGTCTTTTGCGACCAGCAGATACTCCGTTCCTGGAAAGGAGTGCGCCAGTGTCTCCGCTTCGTTTGGGCTGGCAATTGCGAGTGCCGTCGCCAGCGCTCCGGCCGTTTCCGCATCGGGAGCAATCACCGTTGCAGACGCGGTGCCCTCGGCTGGTCGTCCGGTGCGTGGATCGATGAGATGGGATGCCTTTCGATTTCCAACCTGCATCTGCCGCCGATAGCCACCGCTGGTCGCAATGGCGCTGTCGCTGAGTACGACAGTGTCGAGCGCAATATCGTTCTCCGCGTCGGCGCGAGGATCGGCAATGTCTACGCGCTGCGTGGTTCTGCCGCGAGTGACGATGTCACCGCCAACGTTGAGCATGATCCCATCGGCACCCTCGCGCAGGGCAGCGTTCGCCGCAGCAGACGTGATGCGACTCTTCACAAAGGTCGCCAGTACAAGAGGCGTCTCGGAGAGGTGCGTGGCTGTGCGAGCCTGACTGTCCAGCGTCCAATGGCGTTGCCGCATCGCATCCACACTTGCAGCGAGCGCGGCAGGCTGAGGGGCGCTGCCCACAAGCGCGGCATTGCGCCACAGTACCGAGGCGCTTTCCGTACCCGCGTTGAGCAGACCGTGGGTGCGCTGCTGCCACACGTCGAAACGAGCAAGTGTTTCGTAGAGCTCGACCGAGATTGGAACCGGAACATTTCTGGTTCGCTGCCAGCGTGAGAACTCGCTGGTCTTATCCCATGCGCTGAGGATCTTTGACTGCCTGTCGAACTCCGCCAGTACGGCCTTTTCTGCGCGCCCTGCGATCGCTTGAGATGGCGCGTGCACAGCCATTGCGAGGGATGTACCCAGTACATTCTCATGATGGGCTGTCCACGTACCAGCTTCGGCATTCTGAGTGGGCACCTGGGCCTGAACCGGGGCAGACCAGCCCGATAGCATGGCGGGGGCAATCGCGCAGGCAGCCGTAAGTGCCTTCATCAACTTCAATTCTTGCATGCAGAATCTCCTCGCACGCCCCTCAGGCGGACGGCTGTGATCGGACAGGTGGACCTACTGTGGCTGCGCCGGTTGCGTCGTCTGACCGGAGGCCGGCGGCAGGTGCGGGGCGGAAGAGGCATCGTTGCGGGGTGCGTCGCCACGCCTGGGCTGTGTTTGCGTGGCGAAGTATGTGGTCAGTTCTTCGGAGTTAAGCTTGCCGTCGTGATTGGTGTCGATAGCGTCGAACTGCTGCTGCATGCGATCCGGGCACTCCGCTTTGGTCAGCGCGCCGTCTTTGTTGGTGTCCCACTCGTCGAGTATGTGTGCAGCACGTTCTCCTGGCGTCTGCTGCCGGATGCGGAGCTCGGAGGCCTGCAGCGTTCCATCTGCATTGGTGTCCAGCGCCTTCAACGCGCCAGGTGCGCTGGCAATCTCGGCCGCGCTTAGAACCCCGTCGTGGTCGATGTCGATGGTGTTCAGGATCGGGTCCATGCGCATCATGCCCTCTGCCCCGTTGCGGCCCGCAGGCCGTCCCTGCACCGCGGACTGGCTTCGCGCCAGGGCAACGACCTCGTCATGGGACAGCTTGCCATCGTGATTGGTGTCTCCGCGCTGGAACATGGGCTGCATACGCTCAGGTAGCTCATCCGCGGTCAGTATGCCGTCGCCGTTCTTGTCCATGGACATCAACCGCTGCACCATATCCTCTGTCAGCTTCGGGTCAGCCGGTTGAGGCATCAGCTCGTCCTGGGTGAGCATGCCGTCATGATTCCGATCCAGCTTCAGCAGGGAGGCAGTTGCGGCCTGAATCTCGTCCGGCGAGAGCATGCCGTCTCCGTTCCCATCAAGGGTTTGCAGAACGATCCTTGGCGGTTGACGGTCGCCCTGCTGGGCAGCAAGAGGAACACACATCGCAGCAGCACATGCCAGAACGGAGGGTATAACGAACAACGAGCTTCTCAAGAGGAGGGCCTGAAATGAATTGAGGACTAAATGTGTCCTAGTTACGTTGTAAGCGAAATCGGCGCATCTTACAAGCGCTGTAACAGATGTTTGCAATCAGGCGGGCGGCAAACCATTAACAACCGTCACGCCTGCTGGCGGCTCGAAATGAAAAGCTGAATCGGGAGCCGGAACGCTTTCCTGCATGTTGCTGAAACGGAACTCGATGGATGTGCCGTCGAGTTCAACGACCTGAAGCTGGTGAATCTCACCTGAGCCTGCATCTGCGGTCAAAGAGATGCGTTGGACGCGTTGCTCTCCTGGTTCCATCTGGTAGTGGGGTGTGCCGCTCAGTATTACTTCGCCTCCGTGGACGGTTACATCCAGGTGATCCAATTCCTTCTCCAACTGAGTATGTCCCAGTAG
>CALMAP010000404.1:0-925 GCA_937859825.1 uncultured Terriglobus sp.
GACCGCCTGCCCGGCAACGCCCGCAAGAGTTAAGCTGCGCGACGCTCCTCGATATTATCCAGTACCTCTTCCGGCTCTGGACCGACCTCAAAGTTCGTGGGTACCTGTTCACGGAAGCGGCCAAGAACTTCGTTGGTCGTGTCCTGCAGACGGGTGTTGGGCTTGTGCAGCTTGCGGGTCGCTTTGCTTGCCAACTGGCAGAGCTGATAGCGGTTGGTCACATGGGTCAACGCGCCAAAAATCAGATCAGATCGCATAAATGCTCCTTCGATTCGCGCCTGCGTGAGCAGGGCAGTCCAAAGCTTCCTCGTTGTGGGTAGTTTGGGAGTAAATCACTTTCTTTAGACGGTGCCTGGGCCGCTGAGGCTGCATCGTCGGTCGCTCTTGTACCGGCCGCCGCATGCTGCGGTCTATCCGGCCCGGATTTCGTGGAAGGTTCCCAGCTCTGGGTCGTTTCAGCGCTGAAGGAAAGCGCCTGAGCCTGGCCTGAACCGCGGCGTGCGCTGCTGGCTACCATAATCCGTAGAAAAGCCGATTCCTTGCGTACATTAAACCGTATCCCGCGGGAACGCAAGAACTAAATCCTAGGATGAAATCTCACTGCGTTACTGCCGTGCACGCAACAAGTTACGACCAGTAGCTCCGGTCCAGCGTGCGGTACTGGATTGCCTCGGCAATGTGCTTCACCGCGATGTCCTGCGCACCCTCCAGATCGGCGACCGTACGCGCGACCTTAAGAATGCGGTCGTGCGCCCGGGCGCTGAGGCCCTGCTGCTGCATGGCTCGCTCCAGCAGGCGCTCCGCATCGGTCCCCAGTTCGCAGAACAGACGAATCTGCGGAGTGGACATCTGCGCATTGGCGTAAATTGCCTTACCGCGCTTCATTACGCTGTCTGCCGCGCCCACGCTGCTGAACCGCGCATAC
>CALMAP010000404.1:935-4071 GCA_937859825.1 uncultured Terriglobus sp.
GCATACTCCCGCTCGCGGGCCGACACCACACGGGCACGGATCTCACGGGAGCCTTCTGCCGCGGCACCCTGGCGCAGTTCCTTGTACTGCACTGCGGGCACTTCGATGTGGATATCGATGCGGTCCAGCAGCGGCCCGCTCACCTTGGACACGTAGCGCTGGATCATCGGCGGCGTACACATGCAGTCGCGTTGCTTGTCATTGAAGTAGCCGCAGGGGCAGGGATTCATGGCCGCGGCAAGCATAAAACGTGCGGGAAAGCTCAGGCTCATCGCCGCGCGGGAGATCGTCACCGTGCCGTCTTCCAGCGGCTGGCGCAGCACCTCCAGCACGTTGCGGGGAAACTCCGGAATCTCATCCAGGAACAGCAGACCGTTGTGCGCCAGCGACACCTCACCGGGCCGCGGAATCATGCCGCCGCCGATCAGCCCGGCGTCACTCACGGTGTGATGGGGCGAACGGAACGGCCGATGGGTGACCAGGCCCTCCTCGGGATTGAGTACACCGGCAACGGAGTGGATCTTGGTCGTCTCAAGCGCTTCGTCAAAACGCAGCGGGGCGAGAATGCCCGGCATACGCTTTGCCAGCATGGTCTTGCCGCTGCCGGGAGGGCCGATCATCAGGATGTTGTGCCCGCCCGCGGCAGCCACCTCCAGCGCACGCTTGGCGGTGTGCTGTCCACGCACGTCCTTGTAGTCCAACGGGAAGTACTCGAGGTCTTTCAGGATTTCGTTTCCCGCTACCTTCAACGGCACAGCCGTTGATGTCCCGAACGCTTCAGCATTGAGCAGTTCGCGCACTTCCAGCAAAGACCTCACCGGATACACGTTGACTCCTTCGACGACTGCAGCCTCGCGGGCATTCGCGGCGGGCACGATGAAGTTGGCGATTCCCTTCTCACGCGCCAGCACCGCCATCGGCAGCACACCGGGCACGGCGCGCAGGCTGCCATCCAGGCCCAGCTCGCCGATCATCAGATAACTGCTCAGATCCCGTGCGTGCAACGCACCGAAGGCACCCAGGATGCCGATAGCGATCGGCAGATCGAAGCCGGACCCCTCTTTCTTCAAGTCGGCCGGGGCAAGATTGATGGTGATGCGCGTCGTCGGAATATCGAAGCCGGAGTTCTTGATGGCGGACCGCACACGGTCGCGGCTTTCGCGCACGGCCGTGTCCGGCAGGCCGACCGTGTTGAAGATCTCCTTTTCGAGCTTCACCCCCGAGAAGTCGACCTCGACATCGATCAGGTGGGCATCAATGCCATAGACCGCTGCGCTAAGCGCCTTGAAGAGCATGCCGTTCCGCGTATCCGTAAAAGAAAGTAGGTGCGCAGTGTAGCGCATCTGCCCGGCGCACGCTGTTCAGCCAAAGAACAGCACGCGCCGTGCCGGCCTACAATCAGGACGCAGTGACCAGTCTTTTTGAACTCTTCAAAATCGGCGTAGGCCCCTCCAGTTCGCACACCGTCGGCCCCATGCGCGCGGCACTCTCGTTTGTTCAGGGCTTGCGAAAACTGGACGTGCTGCAGAGCACTGCGCGCATTCAGGTTGACCTTTACGGTTCGCTCGCGCTGACCGGCATTGGGCACGCTACGGACAAAGCATGCCTGCTCGGTCTGAGCGGCTGTGCACCGGACACGCTTACAGCAGAGCAGACCGAATCGGTCCTGCACGAGATCGCGGCAGGCTCGATCCAACTCGGATCGGAGCAGCGTGTCCCTTTTGCAAAGGCACGCGACCTGATCTTCCATCGCGACCAGATGTACCCGGATCCCGCACACGCAACCCATCCCAACGGTCTGCGCTTTACCGCATTCGACGGCGCAGACATAGCTGTTGCGAGTGAGGTGTACTACTCCATCGGCGGCGGCTTTATCGTTACCGCGGAGCATTTCTCCGGTGATGCCCCGGCATCGCCGCAAAGCTCCCGCATCGTTCCCTTTCCTTTTCAAAGCGCGGCGGAGTTGTTGCAGGTGGCTACGGAAAACTCTCTCACCATTGCTGAACTGGTAATGCAAAACGAAGTTGCGATGTTGGAAGATGCGGCGATTCTCCGGCCTCCTCGCACGCTCATAGAGGAACGCACCGGCGCGGCCGCGGTACGGAGCGATGTGCTTGCCCTTGCAGAAGTGATGTCCGATTGCATCGACCGTGGCATGGCTACCGAAGGCATTCTGCCGGGCGGCTTGAATGTGCGTCGGCGCGCCTACCGGCTGACCGCACGCCTGCATGAGAATGGCTCAAGCGATCCACTTGCACCGCTGGACTGGGTAACCGTTTTCGCGATGGCGGTGAATGAGGAGAACGCCGCGGGAGGACGCGTTGTCACTGCTCCTACCAATGGCGCGGCAGGCGTGATCCCAGCGATTGCACGCTACTATTTGCGGTTCATTCCAGGTGCTGACGAAGAAGGTCTGCTGCGTTACTTTCTCACGGCCGCGGCGATTGGGATTCTCTACAAAGAAAACGCTTCAATCTCAGGTGCGGAGGTGGGCTGCCAGGGCGAAGTGGGCGTAGCCTGCAGCATGGCAGCGGGCGGACTTGTCGCCGCACAAGGTGGTACCAATGCACAGGTGGAGCACGCTGCCGAGATTGCGATGGAGCACAACCTGGGCATGACATGCGACCCAATTGGCGGGCTTGTGCAGATCCCGTGTATCGAGCGCAACGCGATGGGCGCGGTCAAGGCAGTGAATGCCGCACGCATGGCGCGCAATGAGAGTGACGAACACAAGGTGTCGCTCGATCAGGTGATCCGCACGATGTATCTCACCGGTCTCGACATGCAATCGCGCTACAAGGAAACGTCACTCGCTGGTCTTGCGTTGAACGTGATCGAGTGCTGAAGCGAGTGAGACGATTCTTATTGCAACAGCGATAAGCATCAGAGTGGAACGCTTGACGATTTTGCACTCGCATCACGCACTTTTCTGTTGACACTCTCACTGCACACTTCTATACATTCGTTAGCTGCTCACACAGCATTCTGCGGGAGCAGAAGCAGTCTCTCTCAGGGAGAGTAGACGGCAAGGCGCGAAGCGGTGGCAAAGGCCGCGACGCAAAGCACACAAGCAAGAAGGGGGAGCGCGCTGCGCGTGGCCGTATTTGTTTTGTGCCCAACCAAAGAGAGTGTCATT
>CALMAP010000404.1:4081-11035 GCA_937859825.1 uncultured Terriglobus sp.
CGCTGGGCACCCCGCCGCGCCTCCCCCTTGTTGCTTGTGTGCCCACGAAATGATCGTGTCTTGTTCTACGCACGAACGTCCGGCAATGGCCTCGTCTAAACTCAAAACTCGATGACACGACGCCGCTGGATTGCAGACACCTGGAATGAAGAGCGCACCACCGCCGCACTGCTTGGCGATCAGGCAAGGCACCTTGCGCGTGTTCTGCGGGCAGAGCGGGGTCAGACTTTCGATATGGTCGCAGGTGGCTTTCTGCATCGTGCTGAGGTCGACTCCGTTCGCGAGGATGAAGTCACGTTCGTTCTGCATGAAGAGCAGAAAGCCGACACGGCATTGCCCGTGCATCTGCTGCTGGCGGTTTACAAATTCGACCACCTGGAGTGGGGTATAGAAAAAGCGACCGAACTCGGCGTAGCGGAGATCTCACCCGTATTGGCACGCCGCACGGACAAGCATCTTGCCCTGGCCGCCGCGAAGCGTGTGGAGCGATGGCGTCGCATCGCGCATGAGTCAGCGCAGCAGTCACGGCGCACGGACGTACCGCTCATTCATGAACCAGCGAAGCTTCCTGCAGCCCTTGCGAGTGCGCAGGCTGGGACGCGTCTGCTGCTTGCTGAGACAGAACAGGAGAACACCCTTGCAGCCGCGCTCAAGAGCCACGCGGCAGGCAGCAATCTGGCGCTCGCCATTGGGCCAGAGGGTGGCTGGGCACCAGACGAAATGAACCAGTTCCGTGACGCAGGCTGGGCGCAGGTAACACTCGGCCCACGCATCCTGCGCGCGGAGACGGCAGCAATCGCGGCGCTTGCCATTGCTTCCGCGTTATTGTTCTAAGGCAGACAAAGCGGTCTGCATTCCGGCTGTAGAAAGAGAGCGTCGATGACAGAAAGAGACAATCCCTCCAAAGCGGCTTCCATCACTGGCTGGGTGCTGAGCGCCTTGCCTGCCGTGTTCCTCATCAGCGGTGGCGTGAACGCCTGGATCGCCTCACCTCAGGTGGTGGCCGGAACGGCGAAGCTCGGCTACTCGCCGAGCATCCTTCACGTGCTCGGCATCATTGAGATCGTGTGTGCCTTGTTGTTTCTGGTTCCACAAACTGCCGCACTCGGGGCGATTCTGCTCACCGCCTACTTCGGTGGGGCGGTCGCGAGTCACGCGCGTGTCGGCGATCCAATGTGGCCGGTGGCTGTGGTCTTTGGTGTCCTGATCTGGGTGGCGCTGCTGCTGCGTATGCCGCGCTTTCACGTCATCCGGCCCTCGCGCTACTAAGACAAAGGGCATGGCGTGAGCCATGCCCTTTGTCTTGAGTGCGAGTCACTAGCTGAACATCTCACGCACGCGGTCCATCAGACCATGCGAGTGGGGAGTGTTCTCCTTTTCCATCGTCTCACCAAGCTGCTTCAGAAGATCCTTCTGCTGCTTCGTGAGCTTGGTCGGGGTCTGTACCCTGACTTCCACGATCAAGTCGCCCTTGCCGCTACTGTTCAGGTGCGGCACACCCTTGCTTTTCAGCTTGAAAGTCCTGCCACTCTGCGTGCCGTCCGGCACCTTCAGAACGGCAGGGCCGTCGAGCGTCGCGATCTCGAGTTCGGCGCCCAACGCAGCCTGGGTGTAACTCACGGGCACGACGCAGTGCAGGTCGTCCCCATCGCGAGTAAAGACCTTGTGTGCATTTACGCTGAGCATCACGTACAGGTCACCGGACGGCCCGTCGAACTTCCCTGCCTCGCCCTCGCCCTGGTAGCGGATGCGTGTACCATCCTCCACACCCGCTGGCACCTTCACATTGATGGTGTGCTCTTTCTGCACGCGCGATTCGCCGCGGCAGGTTGGACACGGATCGGTAACCTGCACACCCGTGCCGTCACACTTGGGACAGGTACGCGCGACGGAGAAGAAGCCCTGCTGGAAGCGTACCTGGCCGGCACCGCGGCATTGCGAACAGGTGGCTGGCGGTTTGCCGCTCGCCGTCCCGGACCCCTTGCAGTCGAGACAGGTCTCCAGACGCTTGACGGTGATCTCCTGCTCCTTGCCGAAGACCGACTCCTCGAATTCGAGGGACATGTCGTAGCGCAGATCACGGCCGCGCTGCTGCCGCGTCTGCTTGCGGCTGCCACCCATGTTGAACATCTCGCCGAAGATGTCGCCGAAGATGTCGCCGAGGTCCTGCGGATCGCCGCTGAAGCCGCCTGGGAATCCGGAGCCGCCACCCGAAGCCCCGCCCACACCGGCGTGACCGAAGCGGTCGTAGGCCGCACGCTTCTGAGGATCGCTGAGAACGGAGTAAGCCTCGGAGCATTCCTTGAATTTGTCTTCCGCAAAGGTGTCCCCAGGATTGCGGTCGGGGTGATATTGCATCGCCAGTTTGCGATACGCAGTTTTGAGTTCGCCGTCCGATGCCGTCTTCGTTACGGACAGCACCTCGTAGTAGTCCGCTTTAATCGTCGCTCCCGCCAAGTTCTCTCCTGTTTGGCGGAGCAGAAACGCCGCTGCAGTTCAGGCTGTCAGCCCATCGTTTCCAGCTCCGCAATAAGGCTTCCGCAGATTTGTGTTTTGAAGCTATGCTTCGTGCTGCGATGTATTCCGGGCCACCTGCACCAATGCGGGGCGCAGCAGCTTTTCCTTGATCTTGTAGCCGCGCCGCACTTCCTGCAGCACCGTGCCATCCGGATGTTCCATCGTGTCAACTTGCCCGAGCGCTTCGTGAAAGCGCGGATCGAACTGGGCGCCAACCGACTCAACCGGCGTTATGCCTAATGCGCGTACCGCGTCCTCCAGCTGCTTTGCAATCAGTTCCACACCCGTGCGGAACTGCTCGGGACTTCCCTTTGCCCCCATAGCCAGGCCAAGATTGTCCAACACGGGCAAAAGGCCTTCCGCCGCGCTGCCCATGGCATAGTCACGGAACTCAACCCGCTCTTTCGCCTCACGCTTGCGTGCATTGTCGAACTCCGCCTGCAGCCGCGCCATTCGGTCCAGCAACTGGTCGCGCTCACGCTTCACCTGTTCATACTCAGCTTCTGTCACCGTGGAAGCGCCGCTATCACCCGCCGCCGAGGCCTGCTCATCCATCTCCGCCGCTCCCGCTACCTCTTCTCCGGTCACAGGTACGTCTGTGTCATTCACTCCGTTCATCGCTCTCCACTTCCTGTATCGATCCTGCAAAGTCACTGCATTACCCATCTGTTCCGTGCAACGACACTCACCATCAAGCTGCACCCTGCGTCTCTGCAAACAGTTGGGCCACGTAATTCACCGCATTGATGGTGTTGGCGTAATCCATGCGCTGGGTCGCGATCACTCCTACCGCACCATGGTGTGTGCCCTCGCTAAGAGCGGGAGCAGCGACCAGAACAAGCCCTTGCATCTCCGGTGCCATCGCTTCCATGTCGAACACCACACGTACGCCGCTTGCACCGACACCTATCTTTCGCTCTACACCAAGGTAAGCGTGCAGCAGCGCCATGACCCTTTCCTTGGCTTCCAGCGCTGCCAGCATCTCACGAAGCCGCTGACCGTCATATACGTTCCCGATCAGATTGCTGACGCCCTCCACAAAAACCACTTGCGCAGCTTCTGCCTGGTGCAGCATCGCCGCTTGCCACAACTCCTCGGCGGAGCGCCGCAACGCCTGATATTCATTGCGTTCCGTGTCGGCGCGGCACGCAATTTCGGCCCGAACTGCGTCCATCGTCCAGCCACGAAAGTTTTCATTCAGGTAGCGCGCGGCAGCTTCCAACTGGTCTGAAGCAAGATCCTGCTCAAGGGCCAGCACTCGGTCGCGAACCACACCCGCGCGGGTTACCACCACGGCGAGCACCCGGCGCGTAGCCAACCGTTGAAAGTGGACATGCTCCAAGGAGTCATTCTCCTGTAGCGTCACCATCGCCACGCCCACTCCGCTGGACAGCACTGCGAGTACCTGTGAGGTGCGCTCGAGGAAGAGCTCCCGCCCGGAGACACCCTGCAACCTGTTCTGAATCTGAGAGCGGGACCGCTCCGGAAGCATTGCAGGTGTGAGACGATTGCCGCCCTGCAGCTGCTCCACATGCAGGCGAAACGCCTTTGCCGTGGGAACACGCCCGGCTGAGGTGTGCGGCTGCTCAAGGTAGCCTGCATCCACCAGTTCTGCCATCACGTTGCGAATAGTTGCGGAACTGAGACCGCTGCTGTTCGCAATGACCTGGGAAGCAACGGGTTCGCCGGTCTGAACGTACCACTCCACAATGGCGGAGAGAACGGCCTGCTGTCTCGCCATAAGCGGATGCAACGCCCGGTCCAACGATCCCGAGTTTCCCACTGCAAAGTCCATCCCAGATAGAATACCGCTGTTTGCTTCCAGCCGCGTACAGATGTGATTACGCGACACTCAGGTTTGGATTCAACAGGCGGGTTCGCTACCGTCTGTTTGGATGTGCCGCAAGATAGCGGGCAAGCTCACTTGCCAGCACTTCCACATTGGCCACGGATGCCTCCATCGAAGGAGCGTAGCCATGCTCCCGCAGGGTGGCAGACGTAATCGGTCCGATGGAGGCGAGCACTACGCTGCGGAGCAATTCGACACCCGCGGCATCGCACAGTTCCAGAAGATTTCGAACTGCGGACGAACTTGCCACGGTAACAGCAGAGACGCGCGGCATCTCTTTACGAAGTGCCTCCTGCGACGCTACGGGCACAACGGTGCGGTAGGCCGGAGCGACAGTGACCTGTGCGCCCGCGGCTTCCAGTTGCTGCGGCAGAACATCACGCGCTAATTCAGCGCGAACCAGCAGCATACGGCTGCCACGCGCGAACGTCCGAAGCGAACGCACCAGTTCTTCCGCAACAGCCGAGCGAGGTTGCAGGTTAACCCTGAGCCCTGCGTCCCGAAGCGCGCGCGAGGTTGCTTCACCAATACTTGCAATGCGGCAGGGCACCTCCTCGATGCCAAGTTCCTCCCGCTGTTCTGCGAAGACCTGCACGGCGTTGGCGGACGTGAATAGGATCCAGTCCTGCTGATCCAGCCGCTCCATCTCTCCGTGCAGTTGAGCGTAGCCGTCCGCGGGCGGCTCCATGGCGATTGTAGGGATGCTCACCACCAGCAAGCCGCGTGCTGCCAGCGCGTCTCCCAGGGCAGACGCCTGGTGAACGGCCCGTGTTACCAGCACCCGATGAGGCGAGTACGCTTCAGCCGGCAACGTTCAGGCCTGCACTGCTTCATCGAGAAGCGATTCCACATCTTCTCCCGCAAGCAGGGACACGGCACCACGCGCACTCAGGTCTGCGGCCACGCGGGAACCGAAGGCTTCGCTGGTTTCCCCGGGCAGTGCCCATGCCGTGGCGGTGATCATGTGCTCACCATCCGGGGCCGTGACAACGGCCTGCAGCGTAATGTCGCCGGAGTCCTGCCTTGAGCAGAGCGCTCCCACCGGCAGGGCACATCCCCCGCCCAGAGCGTGCAGTACCCACCGCTCGGACTCTGTTGCGAAACGCGCAGACACGTCGTCCAACGGTGCTACGGCCGCGATCACTTCAGATGCGCTGCGCGACACCTCAATCGCCAAGGCCCCCTGGCCTGGTGCGGGACAGAGGGTGTCGGGCTCGAAGCGCTCCCGGATCCAGTCCGCCTGTCCGGGCAGATGTTCCGGTACAGCGGTCTCGCCGTGGTCCTCGTCCGGATGAGTGACGCATTCAATGTGCGGCTCCCGGCCGAACTCCGGATGCGCAGGATCAAGCTCCACAGAACGCAGCAAACTGCTGCCCAGACGGTCGAGACCGGCACAGGCAAGAACAAGTGCGTCGCACTGCCCCTCAGCCAGCTTGCGGATGCGGGTATCCACGTTGCCGCGAATCGCGATAAAGCGCAGGTCGGGCCGGTGCGCCAGCAACTGCGCGGTCCGCCGGGGCGATGTTGTCCCGATTCGCGAGCCCTCGGGAAGAGTATGCAGTTGCAGCCACTCCGGGCAAAGCAGCGCATCACGTGGGTCCGCGCGCTCGGGGATGGCTGCCAGCGTAAAGTGCGGGTCCACCTGCGTCGGAAGATCTTTGAGGGAGTGCACGGCAAGATCAATCGTGCCGGAGAGCAGCGCCTCTTCCATCTCTTTGATGAAGATGCCTTTGCCGTCCAGCTCCGGCGTGATTGGATTCGCAGCGGCAAACGCCTCGTTTTGCATGCGGTCGCCGATTGTCTTTACGAGCACGATCTCAGTGGTGTGCCCAAGTGAGCGCAGTCTTGCTGCAATGTGATTGCTTTGCCAGAGGGCAAGTTTGGAACCGCGGGAGCCGATGCGGAGATGCATGCCGCAAGTTTACCGCTGTTGCTGGCGGTCTAGTTCTGCTTCCTGGAGAAGAGACGTTGCAGGAAATTCAGTGACTCGGTGTCGCCGCGATTTGCCGCCTCACGCATGCCGGTCACAGGCCCGTGAAGAAACTTGTTCATCATCGACCGGGTCATCGCCTCAACGGCAGCCTGCTGCTCCGGCGTCATGCCTGCGAGCTTGCCACGGTTGCGTTCCAGTTCCGCAAGCCGCAGTTGCTCCGCATGCTGCTGCAGCGCAAGGATCGTGGGCACCGCATCCAGTGTTTGCAGATTCTGGTGGAAACGCTCCACCTCGTCCGTCACGATACGCTCGGCTTCCGCGGCTTCATTGGACCGCTGGGTCAGGTTCTGCGCTGCGACCTGTTGCAGATCGTCGATGGAGTAAACAAACGCACCCTCAACCCGGTTCACCGCGGGATCAACATCCCTGGGCACGGCGATGTCGATAAAGAAGACCGGCTTGCCGCGCCGTTTGTGCAGGATCACCTGTGCGTCGGCGACATTGAACAGGTGCTGGCCCGCCCCGGTAGACGTGATGATGATGTCTGCTTTGGGCGCGTGTACCTGCAGATCGGCAAACGGCACGGCAAGACCATGGAACTCCGCAGCCAGCCGCTGCGCACGCTCGGCCGTGCGGTTCGCCACCAGGATCTGAT
>CALMAP010000404.1:11045-12647 GCA_937859825.1 uncultured Terriglobus sp.
GCAATCAGGTGCCGCGCCGCAAGTTCGCTCATCTTGCCCGCACCTACCAGCAAAACCTGGGACTTTTGCAGCGAACCGAAGATGCGTCTCGCCAGATCCACAGCGACCGAGGCAATCGAAACGGTGGACGAACCGATCTCCGTCTCTGTACGCACCTTCTTGGCTACGGCAAATGCGGACTGGAGAAGACGGTCCAACGTACTTGCCGTTGCACCTACCTCGCGCGCCACGGCATAACTGTCCTTCACCTGGCCAAGAATCTGCGGTTCTCCTACCACCATGCTGTCCAGCGACGATGCAACCCGAAACAGATGCCGAACTGCCTCCCGCTCGCGAAACTCATACAGATGAGGCTCCAGCGTGCGTGGCCGGATGCTGAAGTACTCCTCGAGAAAGCTACGCAGGTCCGCTTCGTGCTCCTGCTCCGTCAGTAGTTCCACACGGTTGCAGGTGGAAAGAATGAATGCTTCGCGAACACCCGGACGGTGCGCCAAAGAACGTGTCGCATCCGCCAGCCGCCCGGTGGGAATGGCAAGCCGCTCCCGCACATCCAGCGGAGCACTCAAGTGGTTCACGCCAAGCAGGAGCAGGCTCATGGGCGGCCCGCGAAGCGATGAAAGGTAGATACCTGGTTCGCGGACCAGACTGCCAGCATCACCAGGAAGACAAACGAAGACAGCCATACGGCGCGCCTGCCCCGCAGGCCGACATTGCGGCGAATGGCGATCATGGCCACGTACGCCAGCCACATGGCGAACGAAAGCAGTACCTTGGGGTCGCGAAAGTAGACCGCGCCGTACTCATTCGCGGCGAGCGCCGACCCGATCAGCAGCCCACCCGTCATGCACGGCAGGCCCACCAGTAATGATCGTAACCCTATCTGATCGGCCGTCTGCAGAGACGGCAATCGGGAGAACAGGCTGGTTGGTGTGTGCCGCTTCAGGCGCTTTTCCTGGATCAGGTAGAGCGTACTGGCAAGCAGGCTCACAATCAGCGCCGCGTAGGCAGCGAGCAGCAAAGCAATGTGGAGAATGATCCAGCCCGAGCGCAGCAGGGGCGCCTCGAGCGTATGCTGACCGGGCGCAAACGCGGGCAATAGTCCAAGAAGAAACACCAGCGGCAGCAGAACGACGCCGATCGTCATGGACCGGTATGCCGCGAATACCAGAAGGAACGCCGTCGCGAGCAGCAGTCCAAGCACCGCCTGCACTTCGCTCGCACTCACTGGGACGAGGTGGTGGGCAGCCATCAGCATCTCTGCCACCGAGACAAAGTGGAAGAGCAGCGCCGCCACCGTCGCGGGGATCGCGAGGTTGCGCCAGCGAGGCCGATCGTAAAGTACGTCTGGCAATACGGCCAGCGAGGCTACCCCGTAAAGAACGACCGCGATTCTAAGCCAGAAGAGAGACATGGTGAGGGGAATACGGGCCAGGCAGCTGGGCCCTCTTCAAGTATAGGGATGTCCGCAGGATTGTTCGTTTTATGCAAAATCCGAGACTCAGGTGACGCAGCGATGAAAGATGCAGTTACTGGACGATAAAGTACGGCCTTCGCTGCCTGCTTCTGCATCCCACGTGCTGAACCGGCAAACCGGCAACTTTA
>CALMAP010000405.1:0-5377 GCA_937859825.1 uncultured Terriglobus sp.
TCACTACGGAGTTGCTGGACTACGCCGCCAAGTCGCTCGGCGCGCGCATGCAGTCGGAGCGCGACCTGCGCCGTAAGCTGCGTGACCGTGCCGAACCCGGCCCCGCCGGCGCGGAGCAGGTGGACGCGGTGATCGCGAAGTTGAAGGAGCTGCGCTACCTCTCCGACGAGCGCTTCGCGGCAGACTTCGCGCGTTTGCGGCAGGAGAACCGCAGCTTTGGCCGCCGTCGCGTACAGCAGGACCTGCAGAACAAGGGCATCGGCGGCGAACTCATCGCGGCCACGCTCGATACCGCCTACGAAAACGTGGACGAGCCCGCCCTCGTCCGCCAGTACCTCGAACGCAAACGCCTGCAGCCACCCATCGATGACAAGAGCACCGCGCGCATCCTGCGCAGGCTGACCGCAGCCGGGTTCTCCTCGAAATCGATCTTCAAGGTGCTGCGGGAACTACGCACGGGCGAAGTGCTGGACGCCGCGGGAGCGGCCAGTGCTGAAGATTGATCCCACTCCTTCTACGTTCGGAGTGTCATCCTGAGCAAAGCGAAGGACTTGTTTTCTTCACCTCGTCACAAGATTCACATGGCTGCATCCAACACGTGTGAAACAGGCACCCACCACCATCATCGCTATCGACTGGTCAGGCCGCGTGGACACAGCAGGCCAGCGCCGCCACATTGTCGCGGCGGTGTGGCGCGAGGGCAGGGTACGGGTAGAGAGCGGCCGCACCCGCGACGAGATTGCCGACTGGCTGATCGCGCTGGCGAAGAAAGACCCCGCACTCGTCGTCGGTTTCGACTTCTGCTTCAGCTTTCCCGCGTGGTTCCTGCAGGAGGTTGGCGCAAGGGATGCACCGGACTTCTGGCGCATCGTCACCGAGCGGGGCGAGCAATGGCTCTCAAGAGAAAGCGAAGACCGCCGCTTCTGGGGCAAACCGCACAAGCGCCCCGCCGAGTTCAGCGGCGAGCAACTGCACCGCATGCTGCGCGCCACCGACATCGACTGCAAGCTCATCGCCCACATCCCAGAGGAGGAGCGCGCCCTTCGCGTGAAGGGCATCACGCCCAAGTCCGTCTTCCAGATCGGCGGCTCCGGCTCGGTCGGCACGGCCTCGCTGCGCGGCATGCCGATGCTGCTCAGGCTGCGTGAGGCCGGGTTCCACGTGTGGCCGTTCGATGTGCCTGTGGCAGGCCAGCCGCTGGTCGTGGAGATGTACAGCCGCCTCAACACCGGCCCGGTGCACAAATCCAACCCGGCTGCCCGCGCGGCCTACCTGAAGCGCAAACGCGCGGAAGATCCCGCCTACGCCGCTCTAAGCAGCCATGCAATTTCCAAAGCCAAAGCAGGCGAAGACGCCTTTGACGCGCTCATCAGCACCATGGTCATGGCAGCGCATCGCGACAGCTTCTACTCCATACCAAAACCGCGCGACCCGAAATACAGGCTGGAAGGTTGGACGTGGGCTGCCGATGCGGCGTCCGCAATTCAGGAAGGCAGGAAAAGCGGCAGATCGGGATCCGCCGGGGACTGAAATGGATTGAGGTAGCGAACGCCTTCGCTTGCGGGGCGGTCGTGCAGGTCTTCGGTCAGAATGGTTGTGCAGCGGTTTCGCTTTGCCGTCGCCCAAAGCATGGCGTCCCAGAACTGGACTTGTCGCTTCTCTCGTAGCCGCAGTGCGTTGAGGAAGTCGGCGGAATCGGCACTCACCACCTCAGCTACGTCAGCGGTTGCTCTGAGCAGGTCGCGTGCTGCAGAGGCAAGCTGGGGACGCCGTTTCGAAATGGCGTTATATGTCTCACCCAGAGTCTGCACCGCGATCACGCCGCTACCTTTGAGTAGCGCCCGAACCAGCAGGATAGCCGTTCTGTGTTTGTCACCTGCAGCGCCGTCGATAGCATAGAAGAGGACGTTCGCGTCCAGCGTGTACCGCTCACCATTCATGCATCTCATCCTTGGTTGGCGCGGGTTCGCCGCCCAGATCAAGGCCCTTCTCGAGGCGCTTCATAAGGGCATCTATTGCCTTTTCTCGCTCCGCGTCCTCGGGAGCACTGCGGAATGGGACAATTTTGGCAATCGCCTTCCCCCGCCGCTCTACGATGAAGCTTTCTCCCGACTCGACCTCCGCCATCACGCCTGAGAAGTTCTGGTTCGCTTCGCGCATGGATACCCGCCGCATGGTGTCGCTCCTAACCAAATGTACTACGTAGGAGAATGTGGCTGCTAGACTCATAGGTGCCATGCAATATCGATCCGGGAACCAGATTCGCGAAGATTTTCTGCGCTTTTTCGAGGAAAAAGGGCACCGCCGCATTCACTCGTCTTCGCTTGTGCCGCACAACGACCCCACGCTGCTCTTCAGCAACGCCGGCATGAACCAGTTCAAAGACGTCTTTCTGGGCGCGGACCAGCGCAGCTACTCTCGCGCGACCACCAGCCAAAAGTGCGTGCGCGCCGGCGGCAAGCACAACGACCTGGAGAACGTGGGCTTTACCCGCCGCCATCACACCTTCTTCGAGATGCTCGGCAACTTCAGCTTTGGCGACTACTTCAAGCAGGACGCCATTGCCTACGCCTGGGAACTGCTCACCAGCGAGAAGTGGTTCGGCATCGACCCGGCGAAGCTCTACGTGACCATCTTCGAGGGCGACGCGCAGACCCCGCGCGACGACGAGGCGGAGCAGTTCTGGCTCGCCGCCGGCGTTCCGAAAGACCGTATCTACGAGCTGGGCGCGAAGGACAACTTCTGGCAAATGGGCGAGACCGGTCCCTGCGGCCCCTGCTCCGAGATCTATTACGACTTAGGCGTTGAAGCTTCGAGCGAGATCGGCCCCGCAGGCGAGAAGTTAGACAAGCCCTTCGGCGAAGACGACCAGCGCTACATGGAGAGCTGGAACCTCGTCTTCATGCAATTTGACCGCGCCTCGTCGGGCGAACTTACTCCGCTGCCCAAGCCATCTATCGATACCGGCATGGGTCTGGAAAGAATTGCCTGCGTCTTACAGGGCAAGTTATCCAACTATCAGAGCGATCTATTCATACCGCTTATAGCTAAAGCCGCAGAGCTAACAACATTCCAAGATATGAGCGTTACCGATGCTTCTGTAAGCACCTGGAAAACGGCTGCTTCCTTACGCATCATTGCCGATCATGCGCGAGCCGCGACCTTCCTCATTAGTGACGGTGTGGTTCCCGCCAACGAGGGACGTGGGTATGTACTGCGAAAGATTTTACGGCGCGGCATTCGTCACGGTCGATTGCTGGGGCAGGGAGAGCCGTTTATGTGCCAGATGGTCGATGCAGTGCGTGATGAGATGCAAGCTCCATATCCGGAACTGAACGAGACTGCCGAGCGCGTCAACAAAACCGTGCTGAAGGAGGAGGAGCAGTTCGCGCGGGTGATTTCAAACGGCTCGAGCAGATTTGACGAGCTATTAAAGCAGAAGCAGGAGTTAGCTAACCACCTTAGCCATGCTCGCCTCCAATCAGATTCGGAAAACAATACCGCTACGGTTGTAGAGATCATAAGAGAGCAAGTCAGTGTCAAAGGCGCAGAAGCATTTCGCATGTATGAGACCTTCGGCCTTCCGTTGGATTTCATGGAAGATGCGGCACGAGATGCTCGGATACCTTTTGATCTGAGTGGCTTCGAGGCCGCCAAGGAAGAAGAGCAGCACCGCGCCCGCGCCTCGTGGAAGGGCGGCTCGCAGAAGACCGCCAGCCCCGTCTATCGCGAACTCCCGAAGACCGATTTCGAGGGTTACACCGCGATTCGCATCGAAGGTGCGAAGGTGCTGGCGTTGGTCAAGGATGGCGTCGGAGCGAATGAGTTGAAGGCAGGCGAGCAGGGTGAAGTCGTGCTGAATGCAACCAGCTTCTACGCGGACTCGGGCGGCCAGGTGGGTGATACTGGGTGGCTCTACTCGCCCGATGGCGCGCACGTGGTGGCGGAGGTTTCGGGGTGCACCAAGCCGGTGCAGGGTGTCTTTGCGCACCAGGTCACGGCGCGGGAGACCATCGTCGTGGGTGACACGGTGAATACAGTGGTCGATGGTGCGGAGCGCGCCAGCACCATGCGCAACCACACGGGCACCCACCTGATCCACGCGGCGCTGCGCGAGGTGCTGGGCACGCACGTGAAGCAGGCAGGTTCGCTGGTGAACCGCAGCCGCCTGCGCTTCGACTTTAGCCACTTCTCCAGCGTCGCCGACGAGGAGTTGCAGGAGGTGGAAGACATCGTGAACCGCGAGGTGCTCGCCAACGTGAAGGTGGAGACCTTTGTGGACGTGCCCATCGACGTGGCCGTGAACGAGTTCAAGGCCACTGCGCTTTTCGGCGAGAAGTACGGCGACAAGGTGCGCGTGGTGAAGATCGGCGACTTCTCCACCGAGCTGTGCGGCGGCACCCACACCGGCGCAACCGGCGAGATCGGCCTGCTGAAGCTCACGGGCGAGTCCAGCGTGTCCTCGGGCATCCGCAGGGTTGAGGCCGTGACCGGCACCGGCGCATTGCAAGAGTTCCGTCGCGACTTCGCGGTTACGCGCGTGGTGTCGTCGCTGATCGGCGGCGTGAGCGATTCACCCGCAGCCGCGCTGCAGACGCGCCTCTCGCAGCAGGAGGAAGAGTTGAAGCTGCTGCGCCGCGAGCTTGACCAGGCACGGATGAAGTCCGCTTCGGCGGCGACGGCAAATGCCGCCGATTCCGCCGTGGAGGTGCAGGGTATCAGGGTCGTCGCGCAACGCGTGCAAGGGCTCGACAAGAACCAGATGCGCTCGCTGGTGGACTCGCTTCGCACGAAGCTGGGCAGCGGCGTGGTCGTTCTCGGCTCCGCTACGGACGACGGCAAGGTCGCGCTGATCGCGGGTGTCACCAAGGACCTGACCGGCCGCATCCAGGCGGGCAAACTGGTGGGCGCACTCGCTGCCAAGGTGGGCGGCAAGGGTGGTGGCCGGCCTGATCTGGCGGAGGCGGGTGGCAACGATCCATCGCAACTGGACGCTGCGCTGACTTCGGCTGCTGAGATAGCGGGCTCGCTGCTGAATGACAAACATTCAGGGCGACTTACTGACTGAAAAGCCGTCAAGGTCAACACAAGCGGAAACAAAGCCACAGGTATCGTTGCGAGTACCATGGTGCTTTCCTCCACGTTACGAACGGACACCCCTCGATAGACTGAAGGGGCTTTGACCCTTTCTTCTCGAATCCGCGGAGTGTGGCTGGGCGCGGCCGTGTTGCTGCCTGTGCTGGCCGTGGCCGCAGTGAAGAAGCCGCAGCCGGAGACGCCGTGGAGCGTGGCCGAGGCCGCACGCGTTCAGCTTGCTTCCATTCCCGCGAACGAGCGCACCGCGGCGGACTACCGCACGGTCATGGACGCATACCGC